>QEUZ01000156.1 GCA_003577355.1 Chloroflexota bacterium
TGGCGCAGGTCCAGACTGTACGCGCGCATGCTGCTCCCTCCCTTCCCAGGCGGACAGCATGACAGCCTGTCAATCATTTCGCAAGACGCTTTAGTCGGCAATCATCGGTTGCGTGCAATGGTCTGGACGGTGCTGTGAGCGTACCTGCGTGCCCAAGTGTCTGCAGCGTCGATCGCGTCCAGCGTTAGCGTCTCTCGATGCGGCTGGTGCGCGTCGAGCGTTGCAGTTACAACGTCGCAGATGTCGAGAAAGCCGATTGATCCGGCGAGGTACGCCTCCACTGCGACCTCGTCGGCCGTCGAATAGACCGTGGGGAACGTCGAGCCGTGGCGCAGCGCTTCCCGCGCAATCTGCACTGCCGGGAATGTGTCGCTGTCGATGGTGAGAAACTCGAGTGATCCGAGTTGAGAGAAATCGAGGCGATTGGCCGGTCCGGCAATACGTTGCGGCCATGTTAACGCGTACTGGATTGGAAGCCGCATATCGTGCGGGCCAAGCTGGGCCAGTACCGATCCATCGTCGTATTCAACGAGCGAATGCACGATTGACTGCGGGTGGACAACAACGTCGATCGCATCTGCCGGCATATCGAACAGCCACGCTGCCTCGATGAGTTCAAGGCCCTTGTTCATCAGCGTCGCGGAGTCGATCGTAATCTTGGCGCCCATCACCCATGTGGGGTGCTTCAACGCCTCGTTGGCCGAAACTTGTGCAAGCTCTTGGCGCGTTTTGCCGCGAAATGGCCCTCCAGATGCAGTGAGGATGATTCGACGTAGACCGGAAGGGCGCTCACCAACGGTCCCCAGGCATTGCCAGATTGCAGAGTGCTCACTATCAACGGGCCGAAGGTTTCCCGGATGCCGACGAGCGGCCTCCATTACCAACGCTCCTGCGGCGACTATCGACTCCTTGTTGGCAAGCGCGACAATCTTGCCTGCTTCCAGTGCGGCCAATGTTGGGGCAATCGCGGCGTGGCCGGTAGTGGCGATGACGACGATGTCGGCGTCTGGGAGTGTTGCTAAGGTGACAAGCGCATTGGGGCCGTCGACGTTGCAGCAGGTTGTGGAATACCCATTGCCATCTCGCAAGGCAACGTACTGCGGCCTGAACTTGGCGATCTGTCGATCGAGCAATTCACGGTTTCTGCCCGCTGCTAGCGCAACGACGTTGAATCGCTCTGGGAAGGCCGCAATGACGTCGAGCGTGTTCGCGCCGATCGAGCCTGTCGAGCCGAGAACGACGACCCCTTGCCTGCGTGGTGGATCTCCGCTCATGGCCAACCGCGCCAATCCAGGAAGAGTGCCAGGTAGTACGCAAGGGGTACCGTAACGAGCAGGGCATCCACCCTATCCATCAACCCACCATGGCCAGGGATGATCGCCCCCATATCCTTGATGCCGATCTGGCGTTTGATCAGCGATTCCATCAGGTCGCCAATGGTTCCTGCAATGGCGATGACCAGGCCGAAGAGGATCAGAATGAAGAATGGGACTGGTAGTCCGACGAGGTAGCCTGCAGCGACCGCAGTCAGAATGCCGCCAACGAGGCCGGCAACCGCCCCTTCACGCGTCTTACCCGGACTGACACGGGGGATGAGCTTCGTGCGGCCCCATGTTCGGCCATACATGTAGGCAAAGACATCGGTCATCCAGGTGGTCAAGAGTGTGACCAAGAGCCATGCAAGCCCGAGGGCCGCCTCACCATTGCCAATAATGTTGTCAGCTTGCCGCACCCAATCCATTTCGACATCCGCGCCACCGATACGGCGGAGCAAGACGAAATGCGTCATGGTTAAGCCAACATACATGACGCCACTGAGTGAGTAGACCCAGTCGACGAGTGAGCCGGTGAGGTCCGACTTCACCAGGTGCTGCGCCAGCGAGAAGAGGGAGTAGCCTGTCATTGCCCCCATCAGTGCGATAAAGGGCGGGTTGTCGCCTGAACCAGCGATAACGAATAGTGCAGCAATGGCGAGTGTCCCGGTCCAGGTAGAAGGGTGGGCGCCGACTCGCTGATACGCGCGGTACAGCTCGTAGAGCGCGCCGAGCGCGATGAAGCCGATGACGATGGTGAAGACCGGGCTGCCTAGGAGTGCCGGGATGATGCCGACAACAACGACGCCGATCGAGGAGATGGCCCGCTGTCGCATGCGTTGCTACGCCTCCGCTGCGGCCGTGTCACCGTCGCTTGACAGTGCCCCGAACCGACGTTCGCGGAGCTGGTAGGTATTGATGGCGTCGTCGAGCTCATCTGGGCCGAAGTCCGGCCACAAGACGCTACTGAACACCCATTCGGCGTACGCGGCTTGCCAGATCAGGAAATTGCTCGTGCGAAGCTCGCCGGATGTGCGCACGATGAGATCTGGGTCGGGTATATCGGACGTGTAAAGGTACCGTTCTACGAGCGCTTCATTGACGTCTTCAGGGGCGACTCCGTCCCTGACAATATTCTGAATCGCTCGCACTAGCTCAGCACGGCCACCGTAGTTGAATGCGAGCGTCAAGACGATGCGGTCGTTGCCCCGGGTCAGCTCGATGGCACTGTGAACAGACGCGGCAAGGGCCGGAGACAGCCCCTCGAGGCTACCAATATGCCGCAGGCATGCGCCCTGTCGGTGCAGCTCCTCCGTCTCACGGTCGATTGCCTCTGCGAGGATACGCAAGATACCATCGACCTCGTCACGTGGCCTGCGCCAATTCTCGGTTGAAAACGCCCACAACGTCAGATATTGGACACCGCGCTCGGCGGCACGGGTGGTGATGCGGCGAATGTTCTCGGTTCCCGCTTCGTGACCGGCGATCCGCGGCAAACCACGCCGTTTGGCCCAGCGCCCGTTACCATCCATGATGATTGCGACATGACGTGGCGGTGGGCGATGAACGCCCGCCACCGGGGCCTGCGTTGGGCGGCGCTCGGTTTCCGTTACCATATCGTGGCCCCCGGAGTATTACACTTCGAGGACTTCCGCCTCCTTGACTTGCCCGAGCCGCTCGGCTTCGTCGACATACCGTTTCGCGAGTGCTTCGATCTCGTGGAGACCCCGGCGCTCATCGTCTTCGCCAATCAGATGCTCACGTGTGAGCTCCTTGATGTTATCTACGGCATCACGACGGACGTTGCGCACGGCAACCTTGCCCTCTTCAACCTTGGCGCGCACGAGTCGCACGAGGCTCTTGCGGCGCTCCTCCGTGAGCGGGGGGATTGAGAGTCGAATGACGTGGCCGTCGTTGTTGGGCGTCAAACCAAGCTCAGAGCGCAGAATGGCTTTCTCAATGGCGCTCATCGAGCTACGGTCCCACGGTTGAATCACCAGTAATCGGGACTCTGGGGCGGACACGCCGGCAAGTTGATTGAGGGGCGTGGCAGCGCCGTAGTAGTCGACGACCAGCCGTTCGACGAGAGCTGGTGCAGCTCGGCCGGTGCGAATGCCACTCAACTCGCGTTTGAGTGCCTCGATCGCGCCGTGCATCCGGTGGTCGGCATCTTGTTTGATGTCATCGATCACGGAACTCTCCTTCCTGGCGCGCGCACCGTGAGAAGGAATCACGCCGCCTAGCTTGCTGGACGTCCGCTGCAAATGAGCGTGCCGACCTCGTCGCCGCGGGCGGCACGTTGGATGTTACCATCCTGTTGCACGTTGAATACGATGATCGGGAGATCGTTATCGCGACAGAGCGCGATCGCCGACGCGTCCATGACACGTAAGTTGCGTTCAAGCACCTGTTGATAGGTCAGGGTGTCATACCGACGCGCATCTGGGTTCGTCCGTGGGTCGGAGTCGTACACGCCGTCGATGCGGTTCTTTGCCATCAGGATGGCTTCGGCGCCTAGCTCGTTGGCCCGTAATGCGGCGGCAGTGTCGGTCGTGAAGTAGGGATTGCCGGTGCCACCGGCGAGAATCACGACCCGACCCTTTTCCATGTGCCGGATGGCGCGGCGTCGAATGAACGGCTCCGCGACCTGATGCATTTCGAGGGCTGTCTGTACGCGCGTATGCACCGATTGGCGCTCCAGTGCATCCTGGAGCGCCAACGCATTCAACACGGTTGCCAGCATTCCCATGTAATCGGCGGTGGCCCGATCGATCCCACGCGTACTGGCTTCCAAGCCACGCCAAATGTTGCCGCCGCCAATGACGATTGCAATTTCAGTGCCGTCTCGATGGACGTCGCTGATTTCACGGGCAAGCCGCTGGACGACGTCGGGGTCGATGCCTGATTCCTTGTTTCCGACAAGTGCTTCGCCGGACAACTTGAGTACGACGCGAGCATACCGTCTGCGTTCGCAGGACGGTCGGCGGGTCATTCCTCGTCCGCCTGTGCGTCTGGAACTGTCGCACCGAGCTCGAAGCGCACGACTCGCCGGACGACGATGTTCTCGCCCATCTTTGCGACGGCGTCGCGCACCAGATCCTCCATGGTGCGGCGTGGATCCTTGATGAATGCCTGCTGCATGAGGACGGTTGCTTCAAGGAAGCGCTTTTCGTCACCGTATTCAGCGATGCCCTGCTCGCGCGCTTCGTCGGTTACCTCGGAGGCATGCACGAACTTTGGGTCCATTGCCGCTACTTGCATGGCCAGGTCGTGCGCAAGCGCCTGAAAGTCCGGCGTGCGTGCCACGAAGTCAGTTTCACAGTTCAGCTCGACCATCGAGCCGATCCGGCCACCGGGGTGAATATACGAATCAACCAGGCCCATGCGGGCAGTTCGCCCGGCCTTCTTCTCCGCCTTGGCCATCCCTTGTTGGCGCAGTATCTCTGCGGCCTTTTGCACGTCCCCGCCAGTTTCGTCGAGGGCGCGCTTGCAGTCCATGATGCCTGCGCCTGTCATATCGCGCAGCTGCTTTACGAGCGCGGTTGACACCGAGTTACCTCCCCGTACAGTCGTCATTCACGATGGACCAGCGTCACAGTGGACGCAACCTCAGTGAAAGACTCGCTTCCACAACGGTCGCTGTGTTAGCTCTCCAGCGTGTCGTCGTCGCCAATATCGCCGATGTCGATGGTATCCCCATATCCGTAATCGGCTGCGGTGCCTGGCAAGTCCATTTCGCGCTCCGCGATACTGACTTCCATTCGAGTGCGGCCTTCTATGATGGCGTCAGCCAGGCGCGAGAGGATCAGCCGAATGGACCGGATGGCGTCATCGTTGCCGGGGATGACATGGGTTATCGGATCTGGGTCACAGTTCGTGTCAACGATCGCAACGATGGGAATGCCGAGGCGACTGGCTTCCTTGACGGCGAGTTCCTCGCGCTTTGGGTCAACGATGACGACCGCAGCGGGGCGCTGGTTGAGGAGCTTCAACCCGCCGAGCGTGCGCTCCAGCTTTTCTAGCTCGGCGTATTTCGCCATTGCTTCCTGCTTTGGCAGGTTTTCGAGTTGACCGCTGCGAGCCTGCTCCTCCAAGGTGCGCAGATAGCGCAGCCGCGATCGAATGGTGACCCAATTGGTCAGGGTACCACCAAGCCACCGTCGGTTGACATAGAACATGCCGCAGCGTTGCGCTTCGCTTGCGACGACATCCTGCGCCTGTTTCTTGGTGCCAACGAAGACGATCTGACCGTTGCGAGCGGCAATGTCAGATAACAGATTCTGCGCCTCGGCGAGCAACGTCGCAGTTTGGTGGAGATCGATGATGTGGATGCCGTTGCGCTCGCCGAAGATGAACGGGCGCATCTTGGGGTTCCAGCGCTTTGTCTGGTGACCGAAGTGGACGCCGGCCTCCAGCAGCGCCTTCATCGTCACGCGCGTGTCTTCGCGCATGGACATGGCGACCATGGGTAACCTCCGGTTGCTGCCTCCGCGTGCTTCTTCCCGAACCACGAGCCGCTCAAGCGGCCACCTGCGGCGCCGGTCCGCACGCGTGCGAAATTGCGCGGCCCGCGCCGCGCATCGCGGGATTATAGCATTTGGAACTGGTGCGACCTACTCAGCAAGCTCCAGGAAATCGGCTGCGACGTAGCCGTCCCCATCGACGCCGGTCACCGGCCACCAAAGCAGCCCATCACCTTCGATCGGGTCACCCGTCGTTGTTAGCTGCGTTCCTTCTAGCAAAATCGTCACAACTGCCGCCGAGCTAGAAGGCTCGCTGCGGAGGTTGGCCCCGTCACCACCGGTGTTCGCGACAACCACCACCGCCCCTGGGTAGATCTCGCCTGATGGGCCATTACTGCTTGGGGTATCTGTCGGAGAACTTCCGGCGCTCGGTGTATTTGTCGCGCCTGCGCCCGGTGTGACCGTTGTGATCACAATGGGAGATGTCGGTGTGCCAGCTGGGGTTGCATCCCCAGAGGTCGCAGTTGGGCCGATCGTCGGCAGCGTCGAAGTCCCTGTAGCGACAACCAGCCCACCGTTGTTGTCATCATCGCCAAGAAACGACGACGCCCACAGCCAGAACAGGATGACCACTAGCAACACGCCAAGGATCGGCAGCAGGATGCGGACCCAATCGGTCCAGTAGCGCTCATCCGTGTAGTAGTTGAGCGAGCCGCCCCCGCTTCCTCCGCTGCTGCCTCGTCCACCCGAGGGTGGCGGCGGTTCCGGGCCGGAATCACTACCGTAGCCTGATGAGCCCGAGACAACAAAGATCTGCCGCCCAGCATCAGTAACCACCGGCAGTGGTCGGCTCGGAGGTGTCTGGTTTGTGCCGGACGATGCTGCATCATTCCGAGGGGAGATCAAAGCACTATCGGCAGGTTCCCAGTAGTTGCCCATGCCACGTTCGCAGTCGAGATCATCCTCTCCGACAAGATGGCTCTGTTGCGGAGAATAAAGGAGGGAATTGCGGCACCAGCCCTTGCGCCAAATCGGCGCTGCTTCATAGTGCTTGCAAGTGCTGCACTTGCGCCCTGTCATTCCCCTCGCCCTCCGTAACAATCACACGCGGACACCCATGATGATCGCGGGTGATATTCGGGAATGCACCAACACTATAGTCCTCGGCTGCTGTTGCCTGAAACAGTACGGAGGAACAGTGTCGGTTACGTTGGACCTTTGGGGAGTATAACACGGCGACCTCGAAGCGCCGGTACAGGTGATTATGATGTCTCGTCGTCGTTTGGCGCAGCCGGTAAGTCGGCGTCGATGGCATGCTCGCCATCGTCACCGCGAAAGCGACGCAGGAACGAATACGCATCCGGCTCGTCGGCTTCGGGTGACGGTTCCTCGGCGCCTTCGGTTCGGGAGGTGGACTCGACCGGAGCGTCCATGCGGATCTGACCTTCAAAGATCGCGCCTTCAAGGATAACCAGTGCACCGGTTGCGACCTCCGCGCGCACGATCCCGGTCGATTGGATCTCAAGGCGGCCGCGACAGGCAATTACTCCGCTTGCGCTCCCGGCAACGACGATGTTCCCAGCTTCGATCGTTGCGTCAACTTCGGCCCCTTCGGACACGTATAGCGTGCCATCGCACCGCAGCGTCCCGAGCACTTGCCCATCGACACGCAGATCATAGGATGTGGTGAGTGCGCCATCGACCGTCGTATGGCGATCGATGAGCGAAAAGACCGAGTCATCGGGGGCCGAGGAGTCGGCATCTTCGGCAACCGTTCGAAAGCTCATCGATACCCTCCCTGGAAGCACGGCCCGGTAGCTCAGGCAGCGTTGCCCGTCGACGCGCGCATCTTCAACTGGCCGGTCATCGTCGCGCCATCGTGGACGATTAACGTGGGTGCGGACACATCACCAGAGACACGGCCTGTCGGAAGTATCTCCAACCGGCCGGTACAGTCAACTGTGCCATCAACGGCGCCGGCGATCACGATGTGGTTGGAGCTTATGCGCGCGCTGACGACAGCGCCCTCCGCGACGAAAATGCTGCGCGCCGCATACAGCTCACCTTCAGCATGGCCGTGAATACGCAATGATCCGTCCGAGCGCATCGTGCCGTTCCAGTGGGAACCCGTGGCGATCACTCCGACTTCAGGATCGCCGCCGAGCCATTGCGTGTGCGCTTCGGGCGAAACGTGACCGAGCATCGATATCGGAGTCGGCGCCTGCTGGCGAACGGTATCCGGTACCAGCGGCATTGGTTCGGCATCGTCGATCACATCGTCCTCTGCGTCGCTGCTGAGCTGCTGGCGCAACGCCGACACCTGGCGCTGGAACGAATCCATCCGATTGTCCTTACGAATCAAGGCAATGGTCCCCTCATTGTATGCGCCATTCAACTGTGCAGCGCGCAAGAACCAACGAATCAGTCTCCAAAATCTGCGGAGGCTCAGGTCAATAACACGGCGCTGACCAACATGTTGTGAAGCACGCGCAACTTCAAGTGAAAAGCCCACATTGTCACTTGTCGTAACGATGTTCGGCGGTAGCTCGGACCGGACTGCCATCTGCCCGCTCCTCGCACGGTCGGCGCCGTTACGCACGTGATGCACGATGGGCGTACCGAAACAATCCACTGTAAGTATAGAGTGTACGTACAGTGCTGTCTAGATGGACCACTGGGGAATCTGGTCGTCCATCCCGTAGGTTGCGCTGGTGCTTCAATCAGCGTCCACTGTCTGGACACGGTAGCTCGCATCGTCAGAAAAGAGCGCTTGCGATATCACACGAGTGCTTCGGACACAGTCGATCGAACCACTGATCACTCGTCACTCCACGAAGCTCCCCGCATGACATGGGCGACTGCAACCCATACGTCATTGCACCAAGGGAACCCCCTTGGTTGGATTGGAAGTGGAGGTTGTGTCGTTTCGTACGCCCGACAGGACTCGAACCTGTGACCTCTTGCTCCGGAGGCAAGCGCTCTATCCGCTGAGCTACGGGCGCGTCGTCGCGGTGAACCCGCGCATTCCGGCGACAAGTATACCGCCATGCAAGACGACGATGTGTGCAGGGAGTACCAGTTGATCGAATGGCTCACCGAACGTGTGGGATACGCACCTGGCGGGGTCAATATCGGGGTTGTGCGCACGGGTGACGATGGCGCGATCCTGATCGACAGTGGACTGAACGATAGTGCAGTTCGCAAGGTCTTGCGCGCGCTGGAGCAGGAAGGCCGTCAGGTCCGCGCGATCGTGACGACGCATGGCCACGCCGACCACTTTGGAGGCAATGCATTCGTCGTGAAGCGCAGTGGGGCACGTGTCTACGCCCCGGCCTGGGACGAGGCTACCCTGCGCTATCCGCTGCTGCAGCCGGTGAACCTCTTTGCTGGGGCAGACCCACCCGCGTCGATGCGCACAGGTTTTCTTCTCGCTGCCGTGTCGCCTGTTGATGAGATCTTCACAGCCGGGGCGTTCTCCATCAATGACGTGCAGGTTGAGGCCATCTCGCTCGCAGGACACTCCCCGAACCAGATGGGGCTGCTCGTTGATGGCGTGTTCTTCTGCGCTGATGTCGTGCTGCCGGAACGCGTCATCGCGCGATACCGGATGCCGTATCTGTTCTCGGTACGGGAGCACGTACACGCGATGTCGCGAGCCGCGGAAGTTCCGCACTCTGTTGCG
>QEUZ01000157.1 GCA_003577355.1 Chloroflexota bacterium
CGCTGCGATTCGCACGACTGGTCCGGGCGGGCTTGGCACGAACGGAATACGGCGAATTTCAGCGTACGAATGCGAAAACTGGTATACTTCAGGTCTTGCGGGCAGGAGGTTTCATAGGTGATACGACTGTCCGCGACGGAGTTCGAGAACCTCGTCGTTGAAGCGCTCGATTCGCTCCCGGAAGACTTGCTTGAGTTGCTCGATAATGTAGATGTAACGATCGAGCGGTTCCCGAGTGCATCACAGTTGCGGCGCGTCGGGGTCCGCACTGGCACGTTGCTTGGTCTGTACGAGGGCATTCCGCTTACCCAGCGAGGTGGTGGATACAACATCGTGCTACCTGACAAGATCACGATCTTCCAGCGGCCAATTGAACAGATTTGTTCGACATACGCTGAGATCGTCGATCAGGTGCGCACCACAGTCATCCATGAAGTAGCACACCATTTTGGCATCGACGACGAGCGACTTAAAGAGTTGGGCTGGAACTGAGCGGGACGCATGGCAATGGAACGGTTCCGGCGCGCCGACGAGTACGCTCGGCACCCACAGACACGCAACGATACCCCGCTTCCCGGTGTGATCGACACGATTGGCTTAGGCTACGCAGCGCTGATGGTCAAGCCGCTGATTGTCCTTCCGCCGATCCTGCTCGATCTCTATCTGTGGCTGGGCATGCGCGTGACAGCGCGCCCGTTGACATTGGAGGCGGCGGCCTGGTTCCGCGATGAGGGGGCCGATGGTCGCGCTATAGCCAGCGACCTGGAGCGGTTTGAGCGCACGAACGTTCTGGAGCTCCTCAGCCTGCGCTTGCCAACGTTTCGCATGCCGACGGTTGTCGCGAACCTGGATGCCGCACGACTTGATCGTTTCGGCCTGACATTTGAACTCACCAGCTTGCCGTGGTGGCTCGTGGTCGCAATCAGCATTGTCGCATTCGCGGTGGGGATCATTCTCGGCGCCGGGTGGTTGCTCGCGGTGGCATGGGTCGCAACGGGGGTGGGCACCCTGCGTGACGTTGTGCGGCCCAGAGTGATGCTTGGCCGTGCGCTGGCGATCGGCGGATGGATTGCGGCGGTCTTGGGGTTGTTCCTCCTGGTGTCATCGCCGTTCATCGCCGGCCTCGTTTTTGGCGCGATGTTGGGCTTGAACGGCCTCGGCTTGATTATCCTGATCCTGCTGTTCCCAGCAGCGTGGGGATACATGTTCTTCTTCTTTTCGGTTCAGGCGATTGCCGTTGACCGCATCGGGGCGTTCGCTGCGTTACGAGCCAGCTACAAGGTTGTCCGAGGCTATTTTTGGCAGTCAACGCGTTTCATCATCCTGTCGCTGACAATTACGACCGGGTTCCCGTTCGCGTTGCGCGTGTTTACGTCCAACCCCGCCGGACTCACACTTGCGATTGTCCTCAACGCATTCATCGCCAGCGGGATGATCGCCGCTGCGATGCTCTTTTATCGCGACCGCGCTCGCCGTCTTGGCTTGCCGGCATACGCCGCTGAAAGGTGACCTCTGAGTGGCTCAAGTAGTAGAGAAGCAGAAATACGACGCCAGCAGTATTCAGGTGCTAGAAGGGCTGGAGGCAGTCCGCCGTCGCCCTGGGATGTACATCGGCAGCACCGACCTGCGTGGGCTGCACCACCTCATCCACGAAGTCGTCGACAATGCTATCGACGAGGCACTGGCCGGCTATTGCGACACAATCAATGTCACGATCCACCCGGATGCCTCGGTGACAGTGCGCGACAACGGTCGCGGCATTCCCGTCGGTAAGCACCCAAAGATGAACAAGTCCGCTCTCGAAGTTGTCATGACGGTGTTGCACGCCGGCGGCAAGTTCGGCAGCGGCGGCTACCAGATGTCGAGTGGTTTGCATGGGGTCGGCGTCTCGGTCGTCAATGGCTTATCCGAGTGGATGGTCTCGGAGATCCACCGCGATGGCGGTATCTACCGGCAGGAGTACCGGCGCGGTGTCCCGGTTGCCCCAGTCAAGAAGGTTGGGTCCACAACTCCCGATGACCATGGCACGATCCAGCGTTGGATGCCAGATGCGACGATCTTTGAATCGTTGGATTACAACTTCGACCAGGTAGCGCAACGCTTCCGCGAAATGGCTTACCTGACCCGTGGGCTGCGTATCACCTTCGTCGATGAGCGTAGCGACCGCGAGATGACGTTTTACTTCGAGGGTGGCATCACATCATTCGTGCGCCATCTGAACCGCACACGTAACGTGATCCATCCCAAGCCGTTCTACATGTACCGCAAGGTCAATGACTACATCGTCGAAGTGGCGATGCAGTACAACGACACCTACGGAGAATCGACGCATACCTTTGCCAACAATATCAATACGGTCGACGGCGGCACGCACCTCAGCGGTTTCAAGTCAGCGCTGACACGCACGATCAACGACTATGCCCGCAAGAACGGGTTTCTGAAGGAGAACGACGACAACCTGAGCGGCGAAGATGTGCGCGAGGGCCTGACGGCCATCGTGAGTGTCAAGCTGCCCGAGCCGCAATTCGAAGGGCAAACGAAGGGCAAGCTTGGCAACGCCGACATGGCCGGCGCCGTCCAGAGCGTCGTCAACGAGCTGCTCGCGCAGCACCTGGAGGAAAATCCCCAGGTGGCCCGCAGAATCGTTGAGAAGTGCGTCAACGCCGCGCGCGCGCGCGACGCGGCCCGGAAGGCGCGTGAGCTCGTCCAGCGCAAGGGGGCTTTGGAGACATTCGCGTTGCCCGGCAAGCTGGCCGACTGCAGCGAGCGCGACCCGGCCCGCGCCGAGCTCTGCATCGTCGAGGGCGACTCGGCTGGTGGCACGGCGAAGCAGGGGCGCGACCGTCGGTTCCAGGCGATCCTGCCGCTACGCGGCAAGATCCTGAATGTGGAGAAGGCACGCCTGGACAAGATGCTCCAGAATGCTGAGATCCGCTCGCTCATCACGGCGCTCGGCACGTCAATTGGCGACCAGTTCGACGCCTCGAAGCTGCGCTATCACCGGATCATCATCATGACCGACGCTGACGTTGATGGGGCGCACATCCGCACGTTGCTCCTCACGTTCTTCTTCCGCCACATGGAGAGCCTGATTGTCGATGGTCACCTGTACATCGCCCAGCCGCCGCTCTACCGCATCCAGTACCGCGACGAAGTCAGTTGGGTGTACAGCGACGAGCAACGCGACGAAGTCCTGAAGAAGTACCCTGATGGGCGCGCCGAGATCCAGCGCTACAAGGGGTTAGGGGAGATGAACGCTGAGCAGCTTTGGGAAACGACAATGAATGTCGAAAACCGGACGCTGCTTCAGGTGACCATCGAGGATGCCATCCGCGCAGATGAGACATTCGATATGTTGATGGGCAACGCGGTTCCCCCTCGCAAGCGCTTCATTCAGACGCATGCGCGTGAGGTCGAGAATCTCGACATTTAGTTCCGACACAGAGTGGAAACACCCGAGGCCGGCGACAATCCGCCGGCCTCGTCGTTTGCCCTATGAATTGGGATCTCGGGCGGTTACTCCTCGCCCGCGACGGCGCGCTTGAGCTGCGTGCCAGGGCGGAACGACGGGCTGCGGCGCGATGCAATCGTGATGCGCTCGCCGGTCTGTGGGTTCCGGCCTTCGCGCGCTCCACGCTCAGAAATGCGGAACGAGCCAAATCCAGTGATCGTGACTTCCTCGCCTGCAGCGAGGCCGTCACGAATCGCATCGAACGTCGCATTTACGACGGCAAGCACCTGGCTCTCCGGTTGCTTGGTCTTCGCTGCGACGACCTTGACCAGATCCTGCTTCCTCATCCGGTGTTACCTCCATACCAGTGGGTTCGCGGGTGACGACGCTATCCCGAACGCTCGGGAGAATCGGCGCACAATAGCACAATTGCGCACCGTCGCTCAAACGTTCTCCGCGTATGTACGCGCATTTTGGATGTCACGAGCGCGGCGCTGCCTGACAGCTTCATACAACAACGCCGCCCCGGCGGCCGCGACGTTCAGCGATTCAATACCAGGAGCCATCGGCAACGAAACAGTGAGATCCGCGTACGTACGCATATCCATCGTGGCGCCTGCGGCTTCACCACCAAGTGCCAGCGCGAACGGGCGTGTCCAGTCTACCTGGTCCCAGAGGTGCGCGCCGTCAGCAGCCGCCAGAATGATCTCAAGCTGCTGTTCCCCGCCGTGTTCCCTGAGCGCACCCGGAGATGCTACTCGGACAACCGGTAGAGCGTACACGAGGCCAACTGATGAGCGGATAGCCTTCGGGTTGTACGGGTCAGCACAGCCGGGCAACAGCACGACGCCATCGGTTCCTGTGGCTGCTGCGCTGCGGATCAGGGTTCCGAGGTTTCCAGGGTCCCGTACCGCGTCAAGCACGAGCAGCATCGTCGGATGTGCGGGAAGTGTCGCCTGGGGCATGTCTGCGATAGCGACACATGCTTGCGGGTGTTCCGTATCGGCGACGGTGTCGAATGCTTCCCCACTGACCCGCAGTACGCGGTTAGCTGCACCTGCCAACTGCTGTAGCTGACCTGCCGGCAGCGCCTCGATCTGTCGTGCGTCGATCAGGAGTGTACGGAGCCTCGCTCCATGGTGGATCGCGGTCTGGATCGTCCGCACACCTTCCAGGAGGATCGCGCGCTCTCGGTCGCGAAAGCGCCTGCGTTGCAAATTGCGGGCAAAGCGAATAGTCGGGTTATCCCGGCTGGTAATCAGCTCAGGTTCCCGACTATCAATCCGCAATGCATTGCCCACCGTCAGTGGTCTGGAACCCGCTACAGCGCGTCCTTGGCTGTAGCGACGATCTGCGCGAAGGTCTGCGGATCGCGCGCGGCAATGTCTGCCAGCATCTTGCGGTCGACCTCGACGCCGGCGGCCGTCAGCCCAGCGATGAACTGGCCATACGGTAGGCCGTGCTCACGTGAGGCAGCGTTAATGCGCTGGATCCACAGCCGACGCATCTGGCGCTTGCGTGTCCGGCGATCGCGATAGGCATACTGCCCAGCGCGCATTACCGCTTCGTTGGCGCGCTTATAGAGCCGGTTCCGCGTACCGCGGAATCCCTCTGCGCGCTGGAGAACCGCCTTGTGCCTGCGACGTGATGTGACGCCACGCTTAATTCTCGCCATGCTCCAACCTCAGTTCCTCCTAATGTGCGCCTGGCCCAGCAGCAGGCGCGGGTGAAATGGCTACTTTACGCCGTACGGCAGTAGTCGGCGAATCCGCTGGCGATCCTGAGGCGCGACCTCAAGCATCTTGTCGAACATGCGCTTGGTGCGCGGCGCCTTCTTGCTGCGCTTATGGCTCTTCATCCCTTTAGCGCGCAGTATCTTGCCGCTGCCGGTGATCTTGAACCTGCGCGCTGCCTGCTTGTTCGTCTTCATTTTCGGCATGGCGGCTGTCCCTCTCCACCCTCACACTCGACAGTTCGACGGCGCCGCACCGCGGCGCCGTCGCCATTCCATCACGTTAACCGCTAACACTAGCTTTGAGCGCTCGTGTCAGTTTCGGCGTCAATTCCCGCGGCACTGAACGCTTCTGCCACGGCACTGGCCGGACGTTCCTTCGGCGCTTCCTTCGGACTCAGCATGGCGCTCATCGTGCGACCTTCAGTTCGTGGGGCTGCCTCGACGATCGCGACCCCACTCAGCTGAGCGATCATTTTCTCCAATAGTCCGCGCCCAATATCCTGATGCAACATTTCACGACCACGGAAGAGCACCGATAACTTGACCTTGTCGCCGGCCTCCAGAAACCGCTGCGCCTGCCGAATTTTCGTATCGAGATCGTGGTCATCGATCTTCGGCGCGATGCGGACTTCCTTCAGTACCGCCGCTTTGGCCTTGCGTCGCGACTCTCGCTCGCGACGACTCTCCTCATATCGGAACCGACCGTAGTCCATGAGGCGACAAACCGGCGGGATGGCATTGGGCTGCACTTCCACTAAGTCAAGCCCCCGCTCACGCGCCGTCTCAAGGGCGTCGCGCGTCGCGACGATCCCTAATTGTTTGCCGTCCTCATCAATAAGCCGCACCTCGCGAATGCGAATACGCTCGTTCACGCGAACAGGTCTTGCGGTTATGGCAATCCTCCTGAGAATCACTCATATTCGCGACCAACATCAAACCGAGGCTGCTGTCGACAGCCTCATCGTCAAGGATAACAGAGGCGTTGATCCAGGGTCAACGCCACGTCGACCGGTCTGATGGTCGATCCGAACGCCATGCGCGAGTGGGTCATCCGACCGCACAAAGACTCGCGTTTCACCGTATTCAAACGCCACGACCCAACCGGCATTCCCTAACGCATCAAGTACCGCGGTATCGCGCGCCACCGATAGGCTACAGTTTGGGTTCTCGTCGGTTTCTTGCCGTCCCAGCACGAGAAAGCGCGGTTCGATGCCATCCGAAGTACGCGTATACAACCCGCTCAGAATGGCGTTCGCATCCTCGACCCGCTTTGCGATGACCGGGAACCAAGCCGAATCCCCTCGTCGCCACTGGTTTTCATGGTTCTCCCAGCCCACCAGCGCCGGTACGCCAGTGAACGCAGACATCCGGTTGTATGGTGCGCCAGCATACACCTGGTAGGCACAACCTGGCGCTTCGACTAATGTATCTCCCGGCACGGCATGGTCGTTGATCCAGGCAATCGCCGCCTGGTCGGCAGGGTTCGATAGCGCGATATACGCTGCACCGTCCAACCCTTTCCGCTGGGCGAACCCGGCCGTCCAGTCCCAGGCAGAGAGGGGTGTATAGGTGAGGCTCAGCACGAGGAGCGCAGCGGTTGTACCCCAGACGGCGATTTGTCCACGCCGACTGGCGCGAGCGGTCGCACCAAGGAGTCCGGCCACTGTCGCGACGCTCAGCACGAGCCACCCCTGGAAGTAGAGCTTGAAGACCGTGTTCATGCGGTCAGAGAAGACATCCTGGATATAGAAGACCTCAGGCAGGAGCACCAGAAGGAACCCGAGCGCGAACAGTCCACCGGTCAGCCGCTCGAACCGTTCTTCGCGTGTGAGGGCGACCCAGAGGCTCAGTGCTACCGGCCAACCCAGGAGCACGAGCGCAGGCATCCAGATGATCGCCAGGCCCAGTGTCAGCGACGCGGCAATGAGCAGGCCATCGCGGTGTGCTGAAACGGCTGAACGAGTACGGGCGCCCCGCGCGATGACCGCTGCGAACCACCCGACAAATGCTGCGATCCACACGCCGTGGACGATCAACAGCTCGCGCGGGCTCGATGGACGCCAGTTGACGATCGCAACGGTGTTGACCACTGTTCCCACGATCGGCAGGTTGGCGATCCATTGCGGCACATCCGGGTTGCTCACGCCTACCGGAGCGTGGAATGTCAGCACAAACGGAATGACCGCCAGCAGAGCGCCGCTGAGAACCACCCCTACGGACAGCAGTCCTCGACGCAGGTCACTTCGGTAGACCAACAGCAACGCCCCACCAACGAAGAGCAAACCTGCTGGTGCATCCCAGCTGTTGGAGGCATACAACATCCCGATCAGGCCGCCGGTCACGGCCAATCGCGGGTACGAGCGCGCGTCGCTGGACATCGCAATGCCGATCGCCAGTGCCAGCACCAGCGCCAGAAGCGGGTAGGTCAGAACATGGGGATGCAAGTCTGCCAGCACGAAGGAGAACGCAGGGAACTCGTTGATCGTTTGCTTTGGGTTCGGGTTGCCGTGGACCCCACTGTCGTAGATGATCCTGCTGGCCTGCCAACCAACTCCGTCCCACCAGCCAGCGCGTACAGTACCCCAGAAGTCCTGCAACAACCGGCGCGAGGTTTCAAGGTTTGCACCAAGGAGCAGGAGCGCTGGGGCGATCGCTGCGGCCATAACCCGCACCGCGCGCCTGGTTGCAGCGAGTCTGGCTAGATACCACCCGATGCCAGCGGCGATCGTTCCACACGAGGCGAAGATCGTGCCAAGTGCAAGGTTGAATGCGACCGACGGTGCGGTTCCGGTTGCCTTCGCGAGCGTCGCGAACGTCTGATAGCCAAAGTAGTAGTAGTTGATCGCAGCTCCGGCAAGCCACGGGTCTGGCGCAGGGACAGCGCTGGAGCGCACGATCGACGAGAAGAGTGCGATCTCCATCGGTTTTTCGGTGTTGGCGATGTCAGGGTTGTAGCTGCGGAACAGCAGGTAGCCAGAGAACAACGCCAGCCAAACTGCTTCGAACGCCAGCAGCGCTGGGAGATCGAGCGAAACCCGGCCGCGCCTCCACCAGAGCACCCACTGCGCGACGCCTGCCAGCGCCACGACGACGATGACGTTGGCGCGGGTGAACGGGAAATCAACGACGAGCGCGGGCCACCAGACGAGCCATGCCGCAACGATCAGGCCCAGAGGACGAACCAGCGCATATTGCGCTGGTCGTAGCCGGCGACCGAGCCAGAGCGTCAACGGCAAGAAGCACATTGTGATGGCGGTCGACGCCAGATACCAACGCAGAACCGCTTCGATTGCGCTCATTGGTAATGCAGCGCGTCTGCTGCAGGCGGCACCCGGGGGAAATCCTGGAGGACATAGATACGTGTCGTGCCCGATTCAAAAACAGGGAACAATCCCCGCGATGTCAGCGCATCGAATGTCGTCAACCCTTCAGCCGAGGCGTAATACTCGGGGTTATCCGGGGTATTCCACAGCCGTTCGACATCTCCGACGACGACATACGTCACCCGATAGCGACGTAGCATTTCCAGTTTCCGCTCTGGGTCCGTCTCATTGTAGATCTGGCGCACATCGCGCATCCGCGCGTCGATGCCTGGACCATAACGTTGCTGGCGCTGGTGGCGGTCCCATCCGAGGACAGTCGGCAGCCCGGTGGCGCTGGAAATGCGCCCGCCATTGCCGCGATATGGCCCAATGCTGCCTTCGAGGATTACCGGGTTACCATGCACGTTGGCATTCAGCCACTCGATTGCCGCGAGGTCGCCACTGAAGTGCATGACGTCATTGGTCCCATTACGGATCTCGCCACCGCGCATCCAGGCGTAGCCGTCAAGCGAGAGCCCGGCCGGGCTTGACGGCATGTCTTGGTCCAAGCGCACCGGCGTTCCGAACACTGTATAGGTCAACCCTGTGCTGAGCAGCAGTACGCCGCTGAGCGCGGAAATGGCCCAGATACGCCGCCCGCTCGACACAATGGCGCTACTCATCCCACGCCCTGTTGCTACGTCCGGCTGTGCGACGACGCCGGGTGCGGTCGTCACGCTGCCAGGAGGCCAGTGCAGTCTGGCTCTGCGGAGCAACTCGGCCAACAGGACAGCGGAGCCGATCGCCAGCAAGGTCCACGCCTGCAAGTAGAACTTGAAGACGGTATTCATGCGTTCCCACGGGCTATGCTGCAGGTCGTCCGCGACGTAGACCACCTCGGTAGCTGCGATGACCACGGCCCCGAGGGCGCATAGCGCCCAGGGCAACATGGCGCTCGGCTGGCGCAA
>QEUZ01000158.1 GCA_003577355.1 Chloroflexota bacterium
CGATGGCGCCGCACTCGTCACCCGCACCGCCTACTGCGAAGTACCGGCCGCCAACCGCTCGGAAGTCTTCGACGTAACCGGGGCTGGCGATACCGTTGTAGCGGTGATGACGGCAGCGTTGCTCGCAGGGGCAACCCACCTGCAAGCAGCCAGAATCGCCCAAGCAGCCGCAGGGGTTGTCGTGCGCAAGTGGGGCAACGCCCAAGCCACGCCGGATGAGATCGCAGCTGAGCTGCGCCGCTGACCTGCCGGCAACCGTAGTGCATGTGCTGCCATGCACCCCGGCAACCGCGGAAGCGGATGGCGGCGCGACGGCGCCCTGACGCTGATCCTCAGCACGCTCCCCCGTTTCGCCAACGCCGCTGGCACAGTGGCGCCTGCAGCGTTCACCACCAGGGGCGGCAGACGAGGCTGGGGACATCGATCCTCGCGCACCGACATCCGGGCGTACCGCGACGGCTGGCTTGGTGGTCGACTCCGGTCGCACACCACCAGGCATCCCGCAATTGCCGCTCGGGGTGACCCAGGGATGCGCAGGACCGCTTGGCGCCACAACGAGTGGCGCACGCCTGGATTTCACGGGTGGAACGCAGCGTGTATCCAAACGTGTGGGCAGCGCTACGCGGCTCCGCCGAAGGACGGAGGCGTTGTCGCGTGCTGTGGCGGATACTATGCTTACGTGTGGCACGGTTGGAAGTGTTCCAACTCGCCCAGATGAGGAGTCGTGTGGTGACGACGCACCCCACCCCAGTCAGCCTCGCAACTGACTGGTATGCGGTCTGCGACTGCAGAATGCTTGATGCCCCGTTTGCATGTTTCACAATCGAATCTCACGGCGTCGTCGCCGCAGCGGCCTGCTGCGGAATGCCGATTTCGTCAACCTCTGGGCCGCAGAGTCGATCTCGCAATTTGGGGCACAGATTACCCTGCTTGCCTTGCCGCTAGCGGCGGCCATTTCGCTGGACGCATCGGCGGGGCAGATGGGTGTTCTGGCTGCTGCCGGCACATTGCCGGTTCTGCTGTTCGGGCTGTTCGCTGGGGTCTGGGTTGATCGTCTCCGGCGGCGGCCATTGTTGATTGCTGCCGACATTGGCCGCGCAGCGCTGTTGCTGATCGTGCCGCTAGCCTGGTACGTCGGGGCGTTGCGCATCGAGCTGCTCTTCGTCGTGGCGTTCCTGGTCGGCGTGCTCACCGTCGTCTTCGATGTTGCCTACCTGTCGTACCTCCCGTCCCTTGTGGCACGCGACGACATCATCGACGCCAACAGCAAACTGCAGGCCAGCGTCTCAACCGCCCAGGTCGTGGGTCCGGGGTTAGCCGGCGTGCTGGTCGGCTGGATCACCGCCCCCTGGGCCATCCTGGTGCAGTCGTTCACCTTCCTCGCCTCGGCGCTCTTCATCGGGCGCATCCGCGCCCCAGAACCGGCGCCGCACCCGGCAGCCCGCGCCGACGCAGTACGCGCCTCGATCGCCGAAGGGGTGCGGGTCGTCTGGAACCACCGGCTCCTGCGGCCAATGGTCCTGTCGGCCAGCGGAAGCTCCTTCTTCGGTTATGTATTCCTCGCTGTGTATGTCCTCTACATGGTGCGTGACCTGGGCTTCAGCCCCGGAGCCGTGGGGCTGGTGCTCGGTCTGGGCGGTGTCGGGGCGCTCATCGGCGCGTTGCTCGCCGCGCCGCTGGCCCAGCGCATCGGGGTCGGCCCATCGATCGTCCTGGGCCGGGCACTATTCGGGGTCGGTGGGCTGGCCGTCGTCGCAGCCTTCAGCGTCCCCGGCTACGAGGTACAACTGGTCCTCTTCGCCGAGTTCTTTCAGTGGCTCGTGTTGGTGGTCGCCGATGTCAACCAAGTCAGCCTGCGTCAGGCAGCCGTGCCTGCCCGGCTACTCGGGCGGGTAACTGCCACGTTTCGGTTCGCAGCGGCCGGCGTTATCCCGCTCGGTTCACTGGCGGGCGGTCTGCTCGGCGACCTGGTCGGCCTGCGCGGCACGTTACTCGTCGGTGTCTTCGGTATGCTGCTGGCGTGCCTGTTCGTCGTCTTTTCGCCGCTGCGTGGCCTGCGCACGTTGCCGGATGACGAACACCAGCCAGCGGCGCAGGCCGTTGTCGACAGCGAGCGCGTCACGCTGAACGCCTGACATGCGACGTATAGTTATGTGGAGCCGATCCCATCGGCAGCGGAAGGTATCCATATGGCAACGCGACGGGGCACTCGCGCAACGACGTCGGAGGTCTCCGCCGCGCCACTGATCGACGAGTGCTGTGTCCGTTGAAATTCATGGCGCCAGAGCAATCTGAGAGGCGAACACGCTCAACGTTGCGCCGCTCATCAGCAGGATGGGAGGGATCGCGATGGCGACGAATATCCAGAAGGTAGAGTTAAGGCCAGTACGTCGGCCGGCGCCACCGATCGATGCACGCGCGCGCGAGGCACTACAACGTGCTCCCGGGGTAACGTACCGGCGTGGAAGCGGTCGTGGCGGCTATACCCCGGCGATCGAACTTGTTCATCCGGTCGATGTCCTCCTACTCCTTGGACGCGAGGAGCACCAAGCTCAACGAGATCCGCAGTGAAATCTTCAGATCCGGTTCGCCCGCCGGATGATCTCTACCTCGACACGAGTGTCGTCGTGGCAGCAATCATCCGCGGCGTCCTGTTTCATGCCGAAGCACTGGCGCTGTGCAACCTTTGTGCGGCTGCGCGTTGCCGAATCTACTATTCGCAGTTGCTAAAGATTGAGTTGCTCCAAGCCGTCCGCAGCGTCGGGACGGCAGCAGGGAACCTCAGCGATGAGCTGAGGAGCATCCATCGCTTGGCGCGCTGGGGCCGAGACGAAACCGTACGCCGGGCGTGGATGCAATTTGGCATGAACCAGTTCGTGGAACTGACAGATCAGTTCAGCGAAGTCTATGAGATCCCCATATCTGATGATATCTGGGTTCGTAGCGCCGAACTGATGGTGACATATCATCTCGATTCCTACGATGCTGTTCACGCTGCTTCCGCACTCAGCCTGGGCGTGTTCGATCTCGCCACGCTCGACACGCATTTCACCAGAATTGCTGATCTCACAGTCCACCTCCTTCGAACCCCTGCTCCTTCGCCGGAACAACCTTGAGCCATCAATACCGATTGCACACAGCGAAGTCCGGCGCCCGCGGCATGTTGCTATTCGTCGTCGTCTCGCCGTTGCGCAGCCTGCGCACGTTGCCGGATGACGAGCAGGTAGCCGAGGGTACTGATGGCAAGCGTGAACCGGTCAGATCTGCCGTATAGCCGGCACTGGAGTGTGTGCGTTGTGGCCCCACACCGTAGGACGCGATAGATGATCGATTGCCCTGCTAGCGAAAGGCGACAGCCGGCGCCGGCATACGCCGCCCCGCACGGGTTCGAGGTCTCGGCGGAGGAACACGCGCTGTTGCGTGCTACCCCACCCGCTCCGGCGCTCGAGTGGGCGACCGCGGCATTCGGCAGCCGGGCCAGAATCGAGTCGACGCGCGCCATGCTGGGTGGAACGTCGTCGGCAGTGCACGAGCTTCTTGTGCGAGACCAATCCGCCAAGCTGCACCGTGTCGTTCTGCGGCGTCATGTCCGCACAGAGTGGCTTGCCCAAGAGCCGGATCTTGCCGAACGCGAGGCTCGGACGTTGGAACTTCTCCAAACCACTGCACTGCCTGCTCCCCGATTGCTGGCAATCGACCCCGATGGATCGGCTGCCGGGGCGCCGGCGGTCCTGATGACGCGCCTACCTGGGGAGATCGAATGGAACCCCACCGACGTCACCGCCTATCTCGATGGCTTGGTCGAACTTCTGGTCAGCGTCCACGCTGCCATACCATGCGCAGATACAACAACTATCCCCCGATACACGCCGTATGCATTGGAGATGCTGCGGCCCCCGGTATGGGCAAACGACGCGCGTGTCTGGCTGCGCGCGATCGACATGCACCTGGGGCCGGCGCCAGCGCACAGTCGCGTCTTCATCCATCGCGACTTTCACCCTGGCAACGTGCTCCGGCACAACGGACGCGTGACCGGGATCATCGACTGGGTCAACGCCAGCGTAGGCGCACGCGAAGCGGATGTCGGACATTGCCGCCTGAACCTGGCCCAGCGCTGCGGAATGACGGTGGCGGATACCTTCCTGCGCCAGTACCAAGAGCGCACCGGAACAACGGCGTATCATCCGTACTGGGACGTTGTCGCTGCGTTAGGCGGGCTAGATGAAACCTGGGACGCCAACCCCAACCCCATCGTCGAACGGTTTCTGGCAGTGGCAGTATCGCAGCTCTAGCAGCGGCTGCACCGCGACGATCGATGTATGACCGGACATACACGCATCTCCTCAGAGACGATGCCTGCGACAAGGGGGCCACATGTCGATCACAGCTCCGTCGACCCGGGTGCTGCTCTGTGGCGGGTTGCCGCGTACCGACCCGGGGAAGCGGGTTATCGTCGTCGGGGCCGGCAACTGCTGATCGGCATTCTGACGCACAACCGTAGATAGGTGGCGACATCGAGCGGGTCGGGATGGAGGTCTCACCAGCGGCGTACAATCACGTGGTCTCGGTTCAACGTATTGGGGAAACAATAGTACGCATGGCAACTCGCCGGGGTGGTCGTGGTCCGATAACTGAAGTCTACGTCGCGCCGCCAATCGACGACGCCGGATGGGAGCGACTGCGTGAGATGCCCGGCGTCGTCTATCACGAGCGGACGGACGGTAACCGGCCGCGTTGGACGCCATGGGTTCAGGTAAACCCGATAGTTGACATCGAGGACATCATCGAGGAAGACGAGGTCACTCACCTGCTGACGCACCTCGAAGACGGACCGCAGTAACCTCGTGGTCGTAATCAGATCCTTCCCAAGTGCAATCTACGTGGATACGAGTGTTGTGGTTGCCGCGATTCTTGAGGATGCGTTGCACCATACCGGCGCTCGTACTTTCTGCAACCAGCTGATCGAGAATCGCAGCAGAGTGTGCTTCTCACAACTCCTGCGACTCGAGCTGGCTCAAGCCATACGGGTCTACGGAACGGTATCCGCCGCCCTTCCGGTAACGGTCCGGAGACGATATCGCCTTGCTCGTTGGGATCGCGACCATGAGGTACGTGCACGCTGGTATCACGATGGGGTGACGGCATTTGAGGCTCTGCTTGCCGATCTCAGCCGTGTCTATGAGATTCCCATTCGCGTCGAGGATTGGCGCAGCAGTATTGCTTTGATGAGTCGGTATCATCTCAGGTCATACGATGCCTTCCATGCGGCAACTGCACTCGGGCTAGGAGTCTTCAACTTCGCGACCCTCGATTCGGACTTCACCCGTGTCTCAGAGCTCAACATTCACCTCCTTCGCGATGTCTCGCCACTGCCGGAACAGTCTTGAACCCAGGAGGCCACATGTCGATCACCGATCCCTCGACCCGGGCGCTGCTCTTTGGCGGGTTGCCGCGTACCGACCCGGGGAAGCGGGTTATCGTCGTCGGGGCCGGCATGGCCGGGCTGGTAGCGGCCTACGAGCTGCTGCTTGCCGGACACGATCCCGTCGTGCTCGAAGCGCAGCAACGGGTTGGTGGGCGCATCTACACCATGCGCGAGCCATTTAGCGACGGCCTTTATGCCGAAGCAGGCGCCATGCGCATCCCCCGCTCGCATGACCTGACAATGGCCTATATCGAGCACTTCCAGCTCCCTATCGCACCGTTCACGATGGATAACCCCGACGGCTGGGTTTACCTGCACGGCGTCAAGGCCCGGGTGCGCGACATCGTCGCAGACCCAAGCGTGCTGGGCTTCGATGTCAACGAGGCAGAACGCGGTTACACCCACAGCCAGCTCTGGGGACAGGCGCTGAAGCCGCTGCTGGACCGGCTCGCGGTCGACCCAGAGCATGCCTGGGACGAAATCGTGCGCGAGTACGATGCCTACTCGACCCGCGAGTTCCTGGAGGCCAATAACTGGTCGGAAGCAGCCATCGAGATGTTTGGCCTGCTGGCCGACCAGGAAGCGCTGATGAACTCGTCGTTCCTGGAGCTGCTGCGCGAGGAAGCCGGCGGCTACTACACCAACATGGTCGAGATCGTCGGTGGCATGGACCACCTGCCACGCGCTTTCCTGCCCGCCCTGCGCGGGCGCATCCGCTTTGGCGCGCGCATGGTGGCGGTCGAACAATCGCCAGCGGCAGTCACCGTCCATTTCCAGACCGGCGCTGGTCGATCCGCCCTGACCGGCGACGCGGCTATCCTCACCGTGCCATTTCCAGTGCTCCGGCACGTCGAAGCAGTACCGGAGTTCTCGCGCGGCAAGCAGCGCGCCATCCGCCAACTGCACTACGATGCATCGGCCAAGATCCTGCTCCAGTTTCGGGAGCGGTTCTGGGAGAAGGTTGACGGCATCACTGGCGGTGGCAGCTTCACCGACCTGCCGATCCGCGTGGTCTACTACCCGGACCACGGCCAGGAAACCGGCCGCGGCGTGTTGCTCGCCAGCTACACCTGGTCGGAGGACGCCCAGCGCTGGGGGTCCCTCTCACCGAACGACCGCATCACCCAGGCATTGGAGAACCTGGCGCGCATCCACCCGGAGGCGCTGGAGACGTTCGAGGTCGGCACATCGAAGATGTGGCACGACGACGAGTTCGCTGGCGGCGCGTTCGCGCTGTTCGACCCCGGTCAGCAGACCCTGTTACACGACCTGATCGTCCAGCCGGAGGGCCGCATCCACTTTGCCGGCGAGCACACGTCGCTGTGCCATGCCTGGATCCAGGGGGCGATAGAATCCGGCTTGCGCGCGGCGCGGGCCGTCGTGACGATATAGCACTTCGCCACAGGTTGTCACGTTCCTGCGATGGTTCTCCGCCGGTTGTCACTGGCGCGCAACTGTCATGCCCGCATGCTGTCGACAGCGAATGCGGTCCTCAGCAGGAAAGGGCAGGGGTAGCATGCACGCGCGGAGCATCGGCAGTGTCGCGGCGCTCAGTGGAGTTGCATACGTACTCGCGGTCCGGCTTCTCTTTCGGCGCTGGGGGACGCAAGCGGACGAAGTACGGCGTGCGCTGCCCGGTGATGAACTGGTCAAGGACCCGCGCTGGTCGCTGAACCACGCCATCACGATCGACGCGCCGCCTTCAGCCGTCTGGCCCTGGCTGGTGCAGATCGGTTACCAACGTGGCGGACTCTACAGCTACGACCTGCTCGACCGCTGGGCCGGCATCCTCGATGCACCAAGCGCCGACGTGGTCCTGCCGGAGTTCCAGCAGCTCAATGTGGGCGATGTGATCCCGTTGGGCGCCGGACCGAACTGGCCAGTGGCAGCCGTGGAGCCAGAGCGCGCGCTCGTGCTGGCGCCGGTTGCCCCAGGCATGGAAATCAGCTGGGCGTTCGTGCTGGACCCCCTGCCGGGCGGGCGGACCCGCCTGCAGACGCGCGTGCGGGCCAACTATCCAGCAGGCATCGGCAGTGCGCTGATGATGACCCTGATGGACCCAGCGGCGTTCCTGATGACCCGTAAGATGCTGCTCGGCATCGCCGCGCGTTCGGAACGGCTCGCCAACGCGCGCCAATCCTCCGACATCAGTAACCGGAGCATTTCGCTACAGCCGGCGCACGCATCACCCCAGCCGCCCACAGGTGGTATGGCCGAGGCTCCAGCGGCGGACCTGCGCCATTCGGCCTGATGTTCCTCCACACCAGTTCGGTCATCGGATGGGGCGCCGGCCGTTACTGCATCAGCGGCAGCACCTCGTCGATGATCCGGCGTAGCTGGCCCATCTGGTCCCAGGAGGTCGGGCGCAGGGTGATCTCGTCGAAGCCAGCGGCGCGGTAGCGCAGCAGGTGCTCGGCACACTCCTGGGGCGAGCCGGACGCCGTCCAACCGGCGACCATCTCGTCGCTGAACGTATCCGGCGTGTAGTAGGTTTCGAGGAACTGCTTCGACTCCGCCAACCCGGCCTTGCGATCCTCATTGACGTTGATGTTGTGATACTTGTGGGTGTAGATGCTGTTGGGGTCCCGCCCCTCTTCGGTTGCCATCGACCGGATTTCAGCGATACGGTCGGCCACGCCGTGTTCGACGAACACGGTTGTCTGGTAGCCGTCGGCATGACGCGCCACCCGGCGGTGGGTACGCTGGATCGTCTTCGGGTCACCGAACGCATTGGTGGCGATCCAGATCGGCGGGCGTGGCTTGGCGGCCGGCTTCGGCTCGATCGTGACGTTCTCGCAGCGGTAGTGCTTGCCCTCGAAGGTCACGTTGTCTTCCGTCCACAGCCGCTTGAGCAGGGTAACCCACTCGACAAGACGACCGGCGCGGTCCTTCGGCTCGACGTTGTAGAGCTGCCCTTCGACCTTTGCCCCCGGCTGGCTGACGATGCCGGTACAGGCCACCAGGATGGTGCGCCCTTCGGCCAGCAGGTCCAGACTGGCCCACTGGTAGGCCAGCAGCACCGGGTCGCGCAGCGGGAAGCTCGCCATGCAGGCCGGGCCGATCTTCACCCGCTTGGTACGGGCGGCAATGCCGGAAAGCAGGGCGATCGACTCCATACGCGGCTTGCCGAGCAGGCTATCGCCCACCCAGACCGACTCGAACGCCTCCGACTGGTCAGCGATTTCGGCCATTGCGAGCATCTCCGCCGGTGTCGTCACACCGAACAGTACCCCACGGTTGGAGAGAGTCAGCCCGATCTTCACGCGTTCCTCTTTCCCTTGAGATAGCCCACCACCCAGCTACCCCCTGCGCTCCGCAACCGCCATGCTCAGACCCACGGGCGCGGGTCCCAGGTCAACACCTCGGCGCCGTGCTCGGTGACCAGCAGGTTCTCCTCCCAGCTCGCACCGCCGATGCCGGGGATACCGACCGTCTTCTCCACGGCCAGGATCATCCCCGCTTCGATCGGGGTCGCATCCCCAGCGATGAGCCACGGTTCTTCGTTCGATGTACCTAACCCATGACCGAACCCGGAAAATCCACTACTGCGGCTGCGCGTCTCCGGGTGCGCGTATTCGTGGAAGGTTGCCCCGGCCAGCACCTCAGCGCCCAACGCGCCTAACGCCCCGGCCGTCACCCCCGGTCGCACCGCCGCGATAACCGCCCGCACCGTCTCTCGCGCTCCGTCGATGAGCGCCCGTTGCTGCACCGTTGGTTCCTGCCCAACGACAGCCGTGCGACCAAGGTCGAAGAGATACCCTTCGTACTGCCCAACGATGTCGAACCGCAGCATATCGCCGCGGGCGAGCACCCGGCTGGGGTCCCAGTTCGGCAGGCGGGCGCGTGAATAGCTCGCGGCCCACGGGCCGGAGGTGAGGCCAATGTTGTTCAGCGTTGCGCCGTGGCGGGCCATGTAGTCCAGCCCCGCGCCGACAACGTCCCCCTCAGTCTTGCCAACAGCCACGGCCCCGAGCATGGCATCGGTCGTGCCAGCAGCGATGGCAGCGACCCGGCGCATATGAGCCTGTTCCGCCGGACTCTTGATACGGCGGGCACGGTCCAGCAGCGCATCGGCCGGCAGCCACTGCGCGCGCGGCAGTTGCCCGGCAATGTGCCGCTGCCAAAAGTACGGCAACACACTCTCTCCAGCGATGCCCAGACGGCCCGCTTCCAACCCACGCTCATTCAGCACAGCGACGACGGTATCCAGCAGGTTCGGGCTTTCGCGCACGTCATCCACCGCCACGAGATCCGGCCGGTGGTACGGCACATCGACGATCAGCACAGGTGGGCCATCGGCAGGGACAACGACAACGGTATGCCCCCTACCGGACCAGACCGGCAACCGGTTCCCGATAACCGGGAACTGCGGGTAGACGTTCGCCAGCCAGTAGGCTAGGCCGCCGTGGTCGTAGGTACCGCCCCCACGCGCCCAGACAAGCACCGCATCCAGCTCAGCAGCGGCTGCCAGGCCGGCAACACGCGCCTGGCGAGCGTGGAACTCCTCACGGGTGAAGAGGCGCGGGTGGGCATCCGAGCTGCGGTCGTGTGGTTGCATCGCGCATGTCCTCTGGTCAAGTCGAGCACTACAACCGATGATGATAGCTGAGCCGTCGCGATCATCAGACGGCCACGGAGCCCAGAAAGGAATGAC
>QEUZ01000159.1 GCA_003577355.1 Chloroflexota bacterium
AGTGACCAGTGACGAGTGACCAGTGGTGTGATCGTCTTTGTCTGAAGCGCCCTTCTCTGATGAAACGTGCGACCTTGACCCGTCAATCGACGACGGTCGGAGTACTAGCGAGGTGCGCTTGCGACCAGGCAGAGCAGCTCATACATGATGTTTGCCCCGGTGATCGCGGTAGTTCCAGATGGGTCGAGTGGCGGGGCGACTTCCACAACGTCTGCGGCAATGATGTTCACCCCAGTCAGCGCGCGCAAGATCACCTGGGCGTCGCGCATCGTGATGCCGCCCGGTTCCGGGGAGCCGGTGCCGGGTGCGTACACCGGGTCGAGCCCGTCGATGTCGAACGAGATGTAGGTTGGGCCGTCGCCAATGACGCGTCGGATTTCGTCGACCACAGCGGCGCGTCCAAGGGACTCGTACTCGTCGTAGTCGAGCATGCGGATACCCTGTTCGAGACCCCACTGCCAGTCAGTTGGCGTCGCCTTTCCACCGCGTAAGCCGATCTGGATACAGCGACGTGGGTCGAGCAGCCCTTCCTCAATCGCGCGGCGAAACGGGGTCGCGTGGTTGTAGCGGCTCCCAAGGAACTCGTCGAAGATATCTGCATGCGCGTCGATCTGGACCAGCCCGAGTGGGTGGCCCGCGTGCAGCCCGCGCAGGATTGGCAGGGTAATCCCGTGGTCGCCCCCGGCGACGACGGGCCGGACGCCAGCAGCGCTCAGCTGGCTAAAGTAGCTGGTGATCAAATCGAAGCTCACCAGGAGATCGAACGGGTGGGTTGGCGCGTCGCCGGCGTCGCCGACGCGCGCCAGCTCGAACGGGTTGACGCCGGTTGTGGCATTGATCCGGCGCAACATACGCGATGCTTCACGCAGGGCAGCCGGCCCGAAGCGCGCACCCGGCCGGAAGCCGACACCGAGGTCGAACGGGACGCCGCATAACGCGATGTCGATGGCATCCAGCGCTTCCAAACGAACGATCGGCGCGCGCATGAAGCTCGCGATTTCAGCGTAGCGTGGGACGCTGAGGCTGTTGATCGGGGCGGGCGCTTGCTCGTTCACGCAACGTCCTCTCAGGGTTGGGGCGGAAGGTCGGCTTCGTCCGCGTAGACGACGACCCAGCCGTCTTCGATGGCCGTGGGGTACGTCTTCACACGGACGGTCGGGTCGACCAGGCAGCGCCCAGTCGCGATTTCGAACTCCCAAAGGTGCCACGGGCAGCGGATGATCTCGCCGTCACGCTCGATCTGGTAGCCGGCGTCGTCAAGCGGCCGCCCCGATGGCGGCGCGGTCGCGATGGCACGGCCAGTGACACGCCCGGTGCAAAGCGGGCCGGACTTGTGCGGGCAGATGTTGCGCAGCGCGTGGTAGGCGCCTGCGATGTTGAACACGCCGATGCCGGCACGGCCACGAAACGGAACGACGATGCGGCGCTCACCCGGAGGGAACGCTGCGACCAGATCGACCCGATGCGACTCCGCCATCGCGCGCGCCGTTACAGCCCGAAGAGTTCGCGGGCGTTGTCGCTGAAGACCCGCTGGTGCAGGTGCTCCGGCATGCGCGGGAAGGTCGTCGCCGGGTCATCCCAGTCCCAGTGTGGCCAGTCGGAGGAGTACACCAGCGTGCGTTCGGCATGCATTGCATCGAGCATCTGGAAGAACTGCTCGCGCCGCTCCGGCTCGAGCATCGGCTGCGACCCGACGCGAACGTGCTCCAGCACGTACTCGCTGGGCAGACGGCGCACCCAGGGGGTCTGCTCGCGCAGCGACTTCCAGTCGGCATCCATGTGCCACATCAGCCCCACCAGCCAGAACTGGTCGCACTCGTCGACGAGCAGCTTGAGCGTCGGGTACTTCTCGAACACCCCTTCGGCGATGAAGGAGACGACGTGGGCCATGGCCATTTGCGGGCGCGCCATGCGCACTTCGATGTAGTAGGTTGGGTAGCCGACGCCGGTTGGGCTGCCGGCCATGCCTGCCCCCTCGGCGCCGGGGTGGATCCCAACGACCAGGCCAGTTTCAGCGCAGGCCTGCCAGATCGGGTGGTAGAAGCGGTTGCCATAGGGCATGCGGCTGCCGGTTGGCAGCATGATCGCGCGCACCTGGGGATGGCCTGCCATGCGGTAAATCTCTTCGGCGGCCCGCTGCGGGTCGTTCGCGGAAACCGAGATTGCGACGATGAAGCGTTCATCACGGCTGGCCCAGGTGTCCATCGTCCAGTCGTTGAATGCCCTGCAGAGGGCAGCGCCAAAGTCCGGGTCAGGGATCACCGATGCTGGGTAGACGCTCGCGCCGGTCAACAGGGCATAGTCGACGTTCCACATGTCGAGGTGCTGGCTGCGCAGGAGCTCGTACTGCGAGCCAATGGTGTGGATGTTGTGGTCGGCCATGTTTGCGTCGCAGCCGGTGTTCAGGTCGGACCGCGCAGCGCGCTTCGGCACGTTGAAGTAGCCGGAGCCGGGCAAGAGCATCCCCTGGTCCTCGACCCGTTCGCGGTAGAGCCGTGAGAGGTAGGGGTACAGGTCCTCCTGCTTGCTGATGATCTGATGCACGTCGCAGTCGATCAGCGCGAGGCCAGACCGTGGCTTGCCTGTCCAACCTGGAGCAGTGATCGGAGTTGAGCCAAGTGTTGCGGTCATCGTTGCTCACCTCATCGTTGACGCCGAAAGCCGTCGATTGTCACGCACTCGACGATGATACCGGTTCGACAGGCGCGTAGTCATTGAGACCGAACCGCTGGTCGTGAACTGGCCGGTAGCGGTCGTACAACGTCACAATCAGGGTGATCAGCAGAATAAAGAACAGCAGGTCGGCCAAGCGGATCGAACCGCCGAACTCTGGAGTCAGTAGGTCGAAGAGCACGACCAACCCGGCGTTGATCGCGGCCATCGTCAGGAACTCGGTGAAGGAGTTGCGCCAGGTTGTGCCGCGCAGCGCCAACCAGTGGCTCACGAACGAATTGGCGATGAGGATAACGGAGACGCCGATAAACATCTGCAGGTTGGAGACGTTCGTGCCCGGCAGCACCTGCCCAAAGATGACGCTGATCACGCCGAGCAGCAGAATCTTCTCGGCCAGCCAGACGCGCGGCGCGCGCTTGGTCGGGATGCCGCGCTTGGCATGGACAAACTCGTCTGCATGGGTGTCTGCATCGAACGTGAGCGGCCAGTCCGGTCTTGGCAAGCGCGGGTAGATGGCGCGGATGGCGAACGCCAGCGCGGCAATGAGGACGATCGCGACCGGGATGAACCAGAGGTTCTGGCTGATCGCTTCGCCCCACCCAGTATCGACGGAAACGCCGAACACGTGCTCTTTGAAGACGTCAGTGGTATCCAGCTTCGCGACGTGGATCCAGTACTCCTGCGGCAGTTTGATGACTACCCAGATGATCGCAGCCGCCTGGATGATGTGCTTCACCGTCATGCGCAGTGGGTTCCAGCGGGTCTTGACCGCTTCGTAGTAGTCAAAGTAGTACTCGAACGAATTGGCAAACACGAGCAAGAGCGCCCGCCACTGCAACAGCTCGAACAGCATGACCCCGACAAGACGGTAGTACCACAGGAAGCGGCCGGTTCTGAACGCGAATAAGTTCACCCAGTTGCGCATCGTCGAAATGTAGGCGATCGCCAGGTAGTAGATGTCGAGCGCTTTGTCATACGATTGGTAGTTGTCGAGGTTGAGGTTGGACCAGTTCTGGAAGATCGTCTGGTCGGCCGCGTCGATCAGCATCACCGCGAGGATTGCCGGCAACGGAAAGCGGAAGATCAGTAGCGGAACTCCGAGCCGTGCCCCGACGACGATGAGGAACAGGAGCGCGTCCGAGAAATCCACTGGCCACCCCTACACTCAAGTCACCCGTGGGTGACCGCGCGTCGTCTATGGCGGCTAACGTTGCCGGTTGCAAGCCGTAGCCCACCGAGACTGATCACTGTGTGCAGGGATTGTCGCGTAGATCGCTCGTCTATGCACTACCCGCAACCGCCTGGCGCGCCACACGCACCGGTATGCGCTGCGCCAGCGGCTTCAGTGGAGTGAGCCGGCGTAGCCGCCGACCGACTCCGATGTACTCGAACCCGTGCTCGACCAGCAACGCCGGGTCGAGTAGGTTGCGGCCATCGACGATCAGGGGCGTTTGCATCAGGTCACGCACGCGGTTGAAATCTGCGGTCCGGAAGACGCTCCAGGGGGTGACGATACACAGCGCGTCGGCGCCGGCGACGGCAGAGTACAGATCGTCGGCGATAGTCGTGTTCGGCAGCAGCGTGCGGGCGTGCTCGCGGGCGGCTGGGTCGAACGCTACCACCCGGCCACCCCGCTGCTCGATTGTCCGGATGATGTCGATCGCCGGGGATTCACGCATGTCGTCGGTATCCTGCTTGAAGCTGAGTCCCCAAACAGCAATCGTCTTGCCCTCAAGGTCTCCAAGCCGCTGTTGCACCTTCGCGACGAAGCGCCGGCGCTGGTCCGCATTGACATCCATGACGCTGTTGAGGATAGACGGATGATAGCCGGCCTCACGCGCCATGAACGCCAGTGCCTTGACATCCTTCGGGAAGCACGAGCCGCCGTAGCCAATACCGGCCTCCAGGAACTGGCTGCCGATGCGCGGGTCCAGACCCATCCCGCGAGCGACAGTTGTGACATCTGCGCCGACCCGCTCGCACACCTGGGCGATCTCGTTGATGAAGGAAATCTTCGTCGCCAGGAAGGCGTTGGAGGCGTACTTGATCATCTCGGCGGTGCGACGGTCGGTGATGACCAGTGGCGCGCCAAGCGGAGCGAACAACTTGGCAACCCGTTCGGCAGGGACGTGGTCGTCGCAGCCGATCACCACCCGCTCCGGGTGCAGGACATCGTGCACGGCAGAGCCCTCACGCAAAAACTCGGCGTTGCTGACGACCGAGAACGTCGCGCCGGCAGGCGCAACCCGCGCGATGATCGACTCAACCAGGTCGCCCGCGCCAATGGGCATCGTGCTCTTGTTGACGACGACCGTGTCTCCCGCCAAGTGGCGCCCGATCGACGCGGACGCCTTGCGGACGGTGCGCAGGTCAGCCTCGCCGGAGGCGGAGGCGGGGGTATCGACACACAGAAAAACGAACTCGCTCTTCGGCACCGCGGCGGCGTAGTCGGTGGTGAAGTGCAATCGTCCAGTCGCCAGGTTGCGGGTCAGCAATTCGGGCAGGCCGGGTTCGTAGATCGGACATTCGCCAGCGTTCAAGCGGCGCACTTTGTCGGCGTCGATGTCCACGCCCCAGACGTCGTGGCCCAATTCTGCAAACGCCGCGCAGTAGACAAGACCGACATACCCACTGCCGATGACGCTGATGCGTGCCATGCTCCAGTGTGCTCCTCCCAGGACCCCCTGCCAAATGCAACGCCCGAGTGCTGCTATCGAATCTACGGCCTTGGACGTGATGCGATGCCGCGGTGACTCCGCCAGAACGATGACAATCCTGATGGATTCTCGCGGCATTCGGCGCGTGATACGCTCCCGCTCAGCAGCGCGGTGGGCTGCGCGGGGAGCAAGTGAGGGAACAGATGCGAGGCTATCTGCGCCGTGTGGCGAGCCTCGAGCGTGATGTGCGCCTGTTCATGGTCTATTCCCTCTTCTCCAACCTCGGGATGGGCGTCTTCGCGCTCATCTTCAACCTCTATCTGGTTGGGCTTGGCTACAACGAAGCGTTCATCGGTGCGTTCAACGCTGCCTACACCGTCGCAATGGGACTGGCCTGCCTCGGGCTGGGGTTCCTGCTCAACCGCTACGGCGCCTGGATCTGCATCCTGGCCGGCACGTTAGAGTTCATCGTCGCGTCGTTCTTGCTTTGCTTCCTGACTGGACCGCTGCCACTGCTCGTCCTCGCAGTGTTGACCGGCGTCGGGACGGCGGTGATCCAGAATGTCCAGATGCCGTTCATCATCGAGTGGACGCCGCGCGAGCACACGCCAACAGCGGCCGCGCTGGCATCATCGCTGAATGCTGCCTCAATCATGGTTGGCAGCTTGGTCGGCGGTATGCTGCCGCGACCGATCGGTCGCCTGCTCGGCGAGATGGCGGAAAGCGTTGAGCCGTACCGCTGGACGCTGGTGGCGGGGGTGTTCCTCACCGTCGTTGGCATTATCCCGGTGCTGTTGATGCAGACGACACGCCGGCAGCGGCACCACGCTGACTTCCACGTCGCGCGTACGCAGCTCGTGTCCACCGGCGTCCGGCGGCAGGCACGCCGCGATGTCGGCGCGCTCGTGTTGCTTGGGCTGTTTCTGGCGCTGGGGGTTGGCGCGATCGAGCCGTTCTACAACGTGCTCCTGGATGGTATGGGGGTACCAGCAAGCCGGATTGGCCTGATATTCGCGCTGTCCGGCCTTGCGGCAACCTTGCTCTCGCTCGCCGGCCCGGCCCTCTTCCGGCGCTTCGGACCGGTCGTCGCGCAGACAACCGTGCGCATGTGCCACGTCCCGTTCCACCTGCTTCTGTTGGTCTTCCCGACCCCGCTGGTCGTCAGCCTTGCCTACGGGACTCGTCGCATCTCTGGCTCGATGGCGTGGCCGATCGAATCCGCCCACGTCGGTAGCTTGCTCCCTGCCCCGGCGCGCGCACATGCGTTTGGTCTGCGTTCCGCTTCCTGGAACTTCGGGTTCGCCGTCGCTGCGCTGGCTTCTGGATGGGTGATCGCGACAACCGGCAGCTATGCTCCAGCCTATATTGCCGTAGGCATCTTTTGCACACTCTCAGTGCTCGTCTATGTTGTGAACTATGGCTGGCGAGGGGTGGAGCGGACCGCAGGTGGCGCCGCAGTCGTGCGCTGATCGGAGCCGTGCGTCCGCTACCGACGTGCTGGGGGACGCCACAAGACTAGACCCAGCTCCGCCAACCGTTCTCTGGTGAAGTCGGCGACACATGTGAACCTGCAGTGGTGGTTGCCGCTTGCGTCATCAACTTGCGAGATGCGAGCGAACGTACGTATGATGTGTACGAATGACGCAATCCATGTGCTTCCCCGGAAGGAACGCAACATATGATGGTTCGGCGCAGAGGTCTGCGGGCCAGCGTTGCTCTTGTCGCAACGTTCCTCCTCAATGGACTCGTCGGTTTCGCACCTGCGTCGGCGATCACGCCGGATGAGGCATTCGAAAATGTGTGGCGCTCGACCGATGCGGCAGTTGCATCCGGCAGCGCTGGGTATTCCTGGTTCTGGGGACCGGAAGTCCGCGATCAGCGCTCGGAGTACTACGTCGAGAGCCCCGGCAGCCAGCGCATTGTGCGCTACTACGACAAGAGCCGTATGGAAATCACCCACCCGGATGGCGACCCTTCAACCATCTGGTATGTCACCAATGGGCTGCTCACCGTCGAGCTGGTGTCCGGGCGGCATCAGACTGGCGATAGTGCGCGGGAACTGCTCGTCCCCTCCACTGCCAAGGTGGCTGGTGACCAAACCGGAAACCCTGGGACCCCGAGCTACGCGCAGTTCGCGGCGTATGCGACGACCGGCAACACTCCTGCTTCCGTCGGGAACCGCACCGGGCAGGCGGTGACGGACTTTCTCTCGGGAGATGCGACGCTGTCCAGCATTGCGCCGCGTGGGGTGTCCTTCGCCTCGTACCAGGCAGCGACTGGCCACAACATCGCCGATGTGTTCTGGAACTGGGCCAACAGCCCGGATAGCGGACTCCGCCCAGACCAGGGAGTGGATTGGCTCTACGTATTGGGTTACCCGATCAGCGAGCCCTACTGGGTAGAGGCGACGGTCGCAGGGACCCCGCGCATCGTGCTCGTGCAACTGTTCCAACGGCGGGTGTTGACCTACGACACTTCCAACCCGGCGGCCTACCGGGTCGAATTCGGCAACATCGGCCAGCATTACTACTCATGGCTCTACGAGAGCAATGCACTGCCGGATGAGGGTGGCCTTGTCTATGGGTGGGACATTGCCGATTGGACTGATGCATCGTTCCCCTATGGTGAGGCGTTCGTCGTTGGCGATACCTATCACCACCGCGTCGAGGTGCCGGATGACCCGCAGGCAGTCGCAGCAGTTTTCTCGTACCTGCCGGGTATCGACCTTCGCAACCTCAGTGCATCGATCAAGGTGCGGTTCGTTTCCGGGGAGTCGGAATATGCCGAGGCCTGCCTGATGGTCCGCCTACCGGAAGCGCTCACCGATGACTACGCGTTCTGCCTGAATGCCGTGGGTGAAACCCTTGCCCTACACGAAGACAACAGCGGCGAGCTTTCAGTGCTTGACACGCTGCTGGACTACGCAGTGCGTGCTGGCACGAACCCAACTGACGATTGGAACGAGCTGCAGATCTACGCCATGGACGATCACCTCTGGTTTGTGATCAACGGAGTGCTTGCCGGCGACGTGCGTCACACCAGTATCTCGACCAGTGGGACTGTCGGGTTCTACACAATCAACTTCGACACTGTGCCCGTTGAGGTGGAATGGGCCGACATGACCGTGCACTACCTGGAGTAGATCCGCAGACTCTTCGCACGGGTGCAGCAACGGCCGGGCGAACAGGAGCACCGCCATTTCGATCCTGTCGTAGCGTATAACGTGCGGCCGCCGCGCGGTGTGCTGCCCGATGGGGCGAGTCGGTCCCCTGTAACGCTCGTCGCTACCAGAGGAATGGCTGGCGGAACAGCCCAACTGGCGCTCTGCTCCGCAACGGAGCTACGCGCGCGCGAACCAGCCAGTCTCTCGAAGCCCGCGGATACCCTGGACGAGCGCCCCGGCTCCGGCAAGGGTCCCGAGGATGCGCCACCAGTCGAACCCTGTGTCTGTGTTGGATGCCTGCGCCTGCTCTGACCAGACGAGCATCAGCCCACCCGTCGGGTTGGCCGGCGCTTCCGTTGCGCCCACAGACCCGAGCGATGGGGTGACCGTTGCGTGGAGCTGGGTTGTGGGGACCGTTGTTGGGGGCATGGCAGTTGGTGTTGCAGCAGCAGGCGTGTTACCTGCAGTTGGGCTGGCCTCCGGCGTTGCAGCGGGCGCCGTGGCGGTTTCCTCGGCGGTCGCTGTGGCACTCGGCGTGTCTGCTGCGGCTGTATGCGCAGCGGTCGCTGTCGCTGATGCGGTGGCGGTTGGGCTTGCAGTGGGTTGCGGGGGGTCGGTCGGCGTGACAGTTGGCGTTGGCGACGGCGTGAACGTGCCGGTTGGCGTGACGGTTGAGGTTGCGGTTGGGCTTGGTGTCGCGGTGTTCGTTGCGGTAGGCGAAGGTGTGTTGGTGGCTGACGCTGTATGAGTTGCCGTCGCGGTGTGTGTTGCCGTTGCCGTCGCCGTTGAAGTGGCGGTTGGCGTGCGTGTTGGGGTTGGTGTGTGCGTTGGCGTCGGCGTCAACGTGGCCGTTGGCGAGGGTGTGTTTGTGGCTGTGGCTGTAGCGGTGGCAGTCGGGGCCTCGACCCGCACAGTGAGCGTTTGGGCG
>QEUZ01000160.1 GCA_003577355.1 Chloroflexota bacterium
TCTCGATCGGCCAGGACCATGTTGTTACAGGGGTCGACCCAGTTGCGCATCGCGGCGTCGAGCTCGGCGACGGTTGTGGCACGATGCATCGGCGCGAGGCATGTGAGGCCCAGGTTCGGGACATCGGTTGCGGTGTAGCGCATCGTCATCGCGTGGCCGCTGGCGGGTTCGCCGACAACGACCGCTCCATGGTGGGTGCGTACGATTTCGATCTCGCGCGGCGCCTCGCCACGCACGTCGACCTGCTCCGTCGCGCGTTCGGCGGGCCGCCAGCTGCCCTGGAACTCATACTCCAGCGTGCCATCCGCGGTGGTGCGGAAGCGCTCCATGTAGAGGTCCTGGTAGTCGGCCATGGCGTGGGTGATTGCCCAGGCAACGTGTGCGTTGTGGGCGAAGTGCGGGAACCCAGGCACGCCGCCAAATGAGAACCCGATGACATCGAACTCTGGGCAGGAGACGTGGTTCTGGTAGTAGACCCCCGGCACGTCCAGTGGGCGGTGTGGGTCGCCGGCCATCAGCGGCTTGCCGCTTGCGGTGCGGTTGCCGGAGACAACCCAGTTGTTGCTGCCACCGCTCACTTCCGCCGCTTCACGCAGGGCCGCTTCGCCGGGCAGCAGCTCGGAAAGCTCCGCCAGCTCGGCGGCATACTCGGCTCCGGGCGGCACGATCAGGACACCGTCATGCACGCCGAATGTGCCGAGCTTGACCGCCAGTTCCGGCCCGAGTGCGCTCAACACACGCGCGCGCCAGAGCTTTGCGCCCCATACCCCCATGAGAGTGTGCCGGATCTTGAACACCGCTCCCGGTTCCCAGGGTTGCCAGCGGGCTGGGGTGAACCCGAGCAGGGAGAACTCAACCGGCAGCGACTTAGTCGTATCGATGAAGGCGTTGACTCCGGCAACGTAGCTCTCGAACATTTGCTTGGTCTCAGTGTCGAACGCCTCGTAGTCGCGGCGTGAGGTCTCCATCAGCGCCAGGCGGCGCATCAACACGTCCTGCTCCAGGGCCGACCGACCGGCGCAGGCCGCCCATGTGCCAGAGGCTCGGCGGCGGTCGAACTCCATCTGCCACAGGCGGTCCTGCGCATGGACAAAACCCTGCCCAAAGAAGGCGTCGGCCGTCGATCCGGCTCGCACGTGGGGGATGCCTAGCTTGTCGCGGACGATCTCAACTGGTCCATGCAGTCCAGAAACGGTGATCGTGCTGGTGATGTCGGGCAGCGCATCGTGCAGCGCTTGGGTGGTCATCGACATGCTGTGGTCCCCTTCTCTGACTGCTCAGTTGGCAGGCGCTGATCGGGCGGTCAGCCTGCTCCGCTTGCGCCAGTGTACCCCTGATTGCGCAAAACGTTGCTAGACTGCTGCGGTGAGTAGATTGGAGCCAAACGGAATGCCGCAACGACCAACCCGCCTGACACCGGAACTTCTGGCCGACTTGCTGCTCCCGAGTGACCCACGGGTTAGCCCGGATGGCCGCTGGGTCGCCGCTACGGTCGCTCCCAACGCGCGCGCGGGCGAGCACGCGCGCAGCGCGTTGTGGTTGGCCTCGGCCGCTGGCGCAGTCGCTGCGCGACAACTGACGAGTGGGCTGGCCGCAGATAGCCACCCGCGCTGGTCGCCGGATAGCACGCGGCTGGCGTTTCTCTCCGACCGCGTGCAGCGTGGCACGAAGCAGGTCCACCTGCTGCACCTCGATGGTGGAGAAGCGCGCGCGTTGACCGACGTGCCTGGCGGCGTGGCCGACCTGACATGGCTGGATGACCAGCGCCTGCTCTACACCCCAATTGATGCCCAAGACCCAGAGGAAGAAGCGCGCCGTCAACGCGAGCGCGACGACGCCTACGTCTATGGGGCCTTCTGGCCACGGGCCAAGCTTGCACTGCTCGACCTCGTGACCGGGGCAACGCGGCCGTTCGACATTGGCGAGCGCCATGTCTCGGCATTCGCTCCCGCTCCTGACGGCAGCCGGGTGGCGCTGGTGCTCTGGCCGACGCCGGAGCTCGACTGGTGGTCGGCCGGCGGCGAGCTTGCGGTGCTTGACCTGGCAACCGGAAGCACGCAGCGGATTGGCGGACCAGGCCTGGAGGTCTGGGACCCGCAGTGGTCGGCCGACGGCGAGACGATCTATTTCACCAGCCGCGGTGGGGCCACAGCCGTCTCGTCGCGCCAGCTCTTCGCGCTGGAGGCCCAGCCGGGGGCAACTCCACGCCTGCTCACACCAGATGTGCCATTCTGTGTCAGCACAATCACCCGGCCTGCCGACTGGGATGACCTGCTGGTGCTGGCTCCGGCCGGAGTCGGCACGAACCTGCTGCGCTTCGATGCCGGCAGCGCCGCGCTCGAACCGCTGATTGCGTTTGCCCACGATGTCAGCGGGCTCTCGGCATCCGCCGATGGCAGGACGGTTGCGGCTATCGTTTCCACACCAACCCGGCCCCCCGAGGTGTACACCGCGAACGCTACGGAGACCGGCGGTTGGCAGCGCGTTACCGACCTGCACGCTGACCTGGTTGACCTGGAACTTGGCGACCAGGAGGTGCTCATCTGGGAGCGTGCTGGGCTGGCGCTGGACGGCATCCTGATCTGGCCGCCTGGCAAGGGTCCGGAGGATGGACCGCTGCCAACCCTGCTCTCGATCCACGGTGGACCGTATGGCCGCTGGGCGCACGGGTTCTCGTTCAACCGCTTTGGTCGTTGGCTGGCGCAGCAGGGTTACCTCGTGTTGCTGCCGAACCCCCGTGGTGGGCAGGGGCACGGCCAGGCATTCGCTGAATCGGTGCTGCATACGGTTGGGAACGAGGACTATCTCGATATTCTGGCCGGCCTCGACGTGCTGATCGAACGTGGTTGGGCCGACGCGGAGCGCGTTGGGATCGGCGGCTGGAGCCAGGGTGGCTTCATGACCGCTTGGGCGGTTGGGCACACCAACCGCTTCAAGGCCGGCATCATGGGCGCTGGCGTGAGTGACTGGGGCATGATGATCGCAACGAGCGATATCCCCAGCTACGAGATACTGATGGGCGGCGGCAACCCCTACGAAGGGGCCGGCCCACACAGCTTCGATGCCCAAAGCCCGATCTCATATCTGAGCAACGTGACAACACCGGTGCTTGTCGTGCATGGCGAGAAGGACGAGCGGGTGCCGCTCAGCCAGGGGACGTTCTTCCATCGGGGACTGTTGCGCTACGGCGTGCCGACCGAGCTGGTCGTCTACCCCCGTGAGTCGCATGGCATCCAGGAGCGCCAACACCAGATTGACCTGGCGCAGCGCATGGCCGACTGGTTCCGGCGCTGGATCCCGGTGTGATGAATGGCGTGTCAACTTGGCAGATGGATAGTGGTTGGGGAGGATGACGTGGCGGACGAACTGGTGTACCAAACGGCGCGCGACCTGGCGGCGCGGATCCGCAGCCGGGATATCTCGGCGCGTGAGGTGATGGCGGCGCATCTTGCGCGCATCGACGCGGTTAACCCGCTCGTGAATGCGATCGTCACGCAGATTGAGCCGGAGGAGGCGCTCAAGCTCGCCGATGCGGCTGACGCTGCCGTGGCGCGTGGCGACGAGCTTGGGTTACTGCACGGGCTGCCGATTGCCCATAAGGATCTCGAAGACACCGCTGGCATGCGCACGACGTATGGCTCGCCGGTCTTCCGCAACCATGTGCCGGCGCAGGACACGCTGATGATCCAACGCATCAAGGCTGCTGGCGCCTTGAGCATCGGCAAGACCAACGTGCCGGAGTGGGGCGCCGGGTCGCACACCTTCAACCCAGTCTTTGGGCCGTCGTTCAACGCCTACGACCGGAGTAAGACCTGTGGCGGGAGTAGTGGTGGCGCCGGGCTGGCGCTGGCTTGCGGGATGATCCCGATTGCCGACGGCAGCGACCTCGGCGGCTCGCTACGCAACCCCGGCAACTTCAACAACGTCGTTGGCTTCCGCGTTTCCGAGGGGCGTGTGCCTGCCTGGCCGGCAGCGATGGCCTGGCACGGCATGGGGGTGAAGGGGCCAATGGGGCGTACCGTGGGCGATGTCGCCCTCCTGCTGGCGGCGATCGCCGGGCCAGATCCGCGCGCGCCGCTCTCGATCTCCGAACCGGCAGAGCAGTTTCTGCAACCGCTGGAGCGCGATTTCAGCGGCGTAAAGGTGGCCTGGAGCCCGACCCTGGGTGGGTTGCCAGTCGATCCGCGGGTGACGGCGGTACTGGAGAGCCAGCGGCACGTGTTCAGCGACCTTGGCTGTGAGGTTGTCGAAGCGGAGCCGGATTTTAGTGGGGCCGATGAGGTCTTCAACATCCTGCGGGCATGGTCGTTTGCGGCAGGTCAGGCGGAGCTGTTGCGCAACCACCGCGACCAGATCAAGGACACGGTGATCTGGAACATCGAACAAGGGCTGGCGTTGAGCGGCCAGGATGTCGCGCGCGCGCACATTATGCGTACTCAGATCTACGAGCGCGTGCGCATGTTCATGGAGGAGTACGAGTACCTGCTCTGCCCGGTGAACCAGGTCCCGCCGTTTGATGTGACAATCAACTACCCGACCGAGATCAACGGTGTCCAAATGGAGAACTACATCGCCTGGATGAAGTCGGCTTCGCGCATCACGGTCACGGGCCATCCAGCGATTTCCGTGCCCTGCGGGTTCACGCCGGAGGGGTTGCCCGTCGGCATTCAGATCGTCGGGCGCCACCGTGCTGACTTCGCCGTGCTGCAGCTGGCGCACGCCTTCGAGCAGGCGACCCAGGTCTGGCGGCGGCATCCGACGTTCCAGTTGAGTGACCAGTGACCAGTGACCAGTGAACAGTGGTTCGATCGACTGTGTCCGAGGCACTCGCGTGATGTTGCAAGCGCTCGTTTCTGACGAAGGGAGCCACCCTGACCCGCCAGTGGTCGGTGGTTGGAACACGAGGCGCTCGTGCCCCCGCAGAGGTCGCGTTCACGGTGGTCCGCCACAGCTCGGCGGACCACCCCTTCGATACCTGTCACCTGGTTGCTTGAGACTAATGCCCCTGTGCGACCCCCTGGCGGATGTAATAGGCCGCCAGGAAGGTGCGGTAGGCCTCGAGCGCATCGGGCGACTGGAAGCGCACGCTGCGGTTGCCGATGCGTTCCACCCCGGGGATGAGCGCCGTCAAGTCGGCTTCGAGCGACCAGTAGTGGTCGATCTCGACGGTGACGGGCTTGGCGACTTCCATTGGCGTGAACTCGTGTAGCCGCTCGATTGCCGTGCGTGCCCCTTCGCGGATGCGCTTGCGCGCTTCACTGGGGTGCAGGCTCTCACCGGCCAGGCGCGTAATGCCGCGCTTCACCGAGACCCCAACATGCTCCGGCAGGAGCGCCCTCGCGTCGCGCACAGCAGCGTCATCGCCGGTGACAAGCGCCACCGGCACGCCAAAGTGGCCCGCCACCGACGCCGTTAGCCCGATCTCGCTGAAGACGACCCCGTTGTAGCGCAGCTCGTAGGGGTGGAAGGCGTGGCTGAGGACGGCGTCCGGTACGCCGGCCGCCCCGTGGTAGCCGATGATGAAGACGGCATCGAAGGAATCGTCGAGCCCCTCGACCATGAAACGGTGCTTAATCTTGCCCTGGATGAGCGTCGCCTTGGGGTGCAGCTCGTGGGGCAACAGGTTGCGCATCTGAGCGTGCGAGTCGTTGACGACGAATTCGGTTGCGCCCGCCTCCAGCGCGCCCTCGATGGCGGCGTTCGCCTCTTCGGTCATCAACAGCCGCCCCAGCTCGAATTCACGACCGCCCTGGTCGATGTTGCCTTGCAACCGGTCGACGACGCCGGCAACCCCCTCGATGTCAACCGACAGAAAGACCTTCATCGCGCATCCCTTCCCGCAGCCGATCAGCCGGCCGCGCTCATTGCCGGGCAGATCGTACCGCCGTGCGGTGCTGTGTCAATGCAGCTGCAGGTTCCAGCCGCCGTGCTACCCTTGCGCGATACCATGCGTCGCGTTCCAGACCGACGCCAGCGAGTAGGAGCCAGGAATGACAACGACCACTGACACCCGGGAGATCGCGCGTCAGCTGCGGGTGGATAGCATCCGCACCAGCACGGCGGCGGGATCCGGGCATCCCACCTCCGCGCTTTCAGCTGCCGACCTGATGGCGGTGCTGTATACCCGCTACCTGCGCTACGACTTCGCTGACCCGCGGAACCCGGCAAACGACCATGTGATCTTCTCGAAGGGGCATGCGTCGTCGCTGATCTATGCGCTGTTCAAAGCGGTTGGGGCGGTCGATGACGCGGCGATGATGACCTACCGCAAGTTCGGTAGCCCATTCCAGGGGCACCCGACGCCGGTGCTACCCTGGGTGGATGTCGCCACTGGCTCGCTCGGCCAGGGACTACCAATCGGCGTTGGTGTGGCGCTGGCTGGGAAGTTCCTCGACAAGTTGCCGTACACGGTCTGGGTTGTCTGTGGCGACAGCGAGCTGGCGGAAGGCTCGATCTGGGAAGCGTTCGACAAGGCCGGCTATTACAAGCTCGATAACCTGGTCGCCATCGTCGATCTGAACCGTCTCGGTCAACGTGGCGAAACAGAGTACGGCTGGAATAGCGCGCTCTACGCCGAACGGGCGCGCGCATTTGGCTGGCACGCCCTGGAGATCGACGGGCACGACCACGCTGCGATCGACGCCGCCTACCGCGCGGCGCTGCAGTGGAATGCCGGCCCTGTCGTGATCATCGCCAAGACGAAGAAGGGTAAGGGAGTGGCCCTGGTCGAGGACCAGCCCAACTGGCACGGCAAGGCGCTCTCCAAGGAGCAGGCGGCTGAGGCGATCGCAGCGCTCGGCGGCGAATCCTCGCTCACGATCGATGTGCAGGAACCTCCCGCTGGCTCCCCCGCAGTGACCGGAGATGCAGGTACGCTGGCTCTCCCGACGTGGGAAGTTGGCGCAAAGTACGCCACCCGCCAGGCCTATGGGGATGCGTTGAAGGCCCTCGGCGCTTCCCACCCGAGGCTGGTTGTGCTGGATGCAGAGGTGAGCAACTCGACCTTTGCCGAGACGTTCAAGTTCGCCTTCCCGGAGCGCTTCTTCGAGATGTGGATCGCCGAGCAGCAGATGGTCGCCGCGGCGGTCGGGATGCAGGTGCGAGGCTATGTGCCCTTTGCCTCAACGTTCGGCGCGTTCATGAGCCGCGCCTACGACTTCATCCGTATGGCCGCCGTCTCGCGCGCGAATATCCGGCTGTGCGGCTCGCACGCGGGTGTCTCGATCGGCGAGGATGGTCCATCGCAGATGGCGTTGGAAGACATCGCGATGATGCGCGCCGTCCACGGGAGCACAGTACTCTATCCCAGCGATCCCAACCAGACGGCGCAGCTTGTCGCTGCAATGGCCGGGCAAGAGGGCATCTCCTACATCCGCACGACCCGTGCCGCAACCCCGACGATCTACCCAGCCAGCCAGCAGTTCCGTATCGGCGGCAGCGCAGTCGTGCGCTCGTCCGCCGCGGACCAGGCGACGATCGTTGCGGCCGGGATCACGCTACACGAGGCCCTTGCCGCACATGAAACGCTGGTTGCTCAGGGGATCAACACGCGCGTGCTCGACCTGTATTCGGTGAAACCGCTCGACAGCGACGGCCTGGCGGCTGCGGTACGGGCGACGAATGGGAACGTCGTGGTTATCGAGGACCACTGGCCGGAAGGCGGGATTGGTTCGGCGGTTGTCGAGGCGCTGGCAGCGGCAGGGATCTCTGTCAACCTGCGGCACCTCGCGCCGCGTGAGCTGCCCGGCTCCGGTACGCCAGCGGAGCTGCTCAACGCCGCCGGCATCAGCGCGAAGCACATCGTCGTTGCCGTGACCGAGCTCGCGGGTGCCGCATAGGCAGGAGATTGGTGGAGTGACCAGTGACCAGTGACCAGTGATTTGAGCGTCAATGTCGGATGCGCGCTTCTCTGATAGGACGAGCTGCCCTGACCCGTCGGTGGACGGTGGTAGGAACGCTGGTGTGTGTGCGGGCCGAACACGCTCTTGGCCTGTTATGCTGCGTAGCTGACCGCTGTCATTTTGCCGTGTGGAGGAACGTTGTCGTGTCATGCTGAGCGCTAGCGAAGCATCCATTTCTGGGCGCAAGGTGCATACGTACGCGGGGTAGCCCCCTTTCCTGTCCCTCCTCCCGCGCAGCGGGAGAGGGGAGTAACGAGTGGCGAATCTCGTGTGGGCGACTACGGAGAGCAGCGCCGTAACGGTTTCTGGGTAAGTCGCCGTCAGGTGCGCGGAATGGCCCCTGTGCCTACTCCCCTGGTGCGCGGGCGAGGGGAATGTGGCCTGGTACATCTTTTGTAGCCGGCTACTGACAGGGCAACCGAGTTCATGGTATGTCTCCCTAAAGCATGGCGACGATCTCTCGGCGGCGTCCTCTCATTCTGAGTACGCCTGCTATGCTCAGTGCACGTTGGTCGTGGAGTGTGTTGTGCGCCTTTCCTGTCGTTTGGCGAGGGCGTGCATTGCTGTTTGTGTCCTGCGGGCCAGGGCTGGTTTCTTGGTCGAATACGCCGCTCGTGTGCGACACAGGCAACGGAGTATCGACGGTTGATGCAACGCGCATCGGAACGGCCTCCTCTACGACGCTGGGTGGTGCTCGCGACCCTGCTCGGCTGTCTGGTTTCCACACTGCTCGGTGGACAGGGGACAGCGCATGCGGCGCACTCCGGCGATGAACGTTCCGATCCCCAGGCAGCGATGACAGAGGCCGAGCGCGCGCTCATCGAGCGCTACGCGCCGATCGTCATGCTGAAACAACAGAAAGACCCGTGTGACACCGACGGTGAACCGTACGAACCAGCGCCGGTTGAGATTGTCCTGGGGGATGCCGGGGTCGCGCTGCGGGAGAATGCCGGAGGCAAAGCATCCGCCGACCCAACGCTGCTGCACGCTCCGACGGCCGATGACCTGGCAGTCGCGGCGGATGCGACGTATCTGGATTTTCCGGGCAACCCGCGCAACGCCGGCTGCACCTACGCGCGATTTTCTCAGGAGCGGATGCGTTCGCTCGAACCAACGACGTATGCGCGCATCGCGCTGGCGCCGGAGGAGGGCAAGCTCGCCCTCCAGTACTGGTTCTTCTACGTCTTCAACGATTTCAACAACACGCACGAGTCCGATTGGGAGATGATCCAGCTCGTCTTCGACGCCGAGAGTGTCGAGGAGGCGCTGACCAAGGATCCCGAAGTCGTTGGGTACGCCCAGCACGGCGGTGGCGAGCTGGCTGAATGGGACGATCGCAAGCTGCAGCGTGACGGCTCGCGGCCAATCGTCTACCCAGCGGCTGGGTCGCACGGGTCGTACTTCGGCAGTGAGGTCTACATTGGTTGGGGGGCTGGCGGTACTGGCTTCGGGTGCGATGACACAAGCGGCCCATCACGGCGGGTG
>QEUZ01000161.1 GCA_003577355.1 Chloroflexota bacterium
TGCGCGCAGTGCGGAGATCACCAGCGCCATTCCTTCGACCGCATTGGCGCCTTCCCACGGTAAAGCGCCGTGCGCCGCTCGTCCATGCACGACGACCTGCGTGCTGGCGAACCCCTTCTCGCCTACCGCGACCCGGTTCAGCGTTTGTTCACCGACGATGACGTAATCCGGCAAGGGATCAAGGTGCTCAACCGACCACTTCGCTCCGTGCAATCCCCCAGTCTCTTCATCGGCCACGACGTTCACAATCAGGGTTCCCGACAGTGCCGTCTGCGAGCGTGCAAGCGCGATCGCGCCCATCACCTGTGCCGTCACGCTGGCCTTGTCGTCCCCTGCGCCACGCCCATACACCCGGCCATTGGCGATCTCAGCGGCAAATGGGGGATGACTCCATGCCGTCTCCACGCCGGTCGGCACAACATCGACGTGCGCGTTGTACAGCAGGGTCGGGCCATCACCGAACCGTTTGCGCGCGATGAGGTTCGGCATGATCTCCAGATCACCGCCGATCTCAATCTCAAACCCTGCCGCCTGTAACCGCTCTGCACAGATCGCAATGGACGCTCGCACGTCTCCCGGTGGGTTCACCGAGGGGTCGCGCACCAGTGCCTGCAGCAGGCCGATTGTCTCGTCCGCATCGACGTTCGCCACGACCCGCTCAATATCCGACCGCTCCATATTCCCTCCCTCACCAACCCGCACGCTGCCTCCTCGGCAGCCGACTTTCGCGGCAGTATACGGGGAGCGGACTACGGTTCCTCTGGTCTGGAACAATAGGCATGGGCGGTGAGCGATGCACGCCTGCAGTGAGGACGGGGAGCGGATGGACGAAACAATACAGCCGGAGATCAAACGCGAGGCAGCAACGTGGCTTTCTGCGGCACGGGGGTTTGTGCTCGATATGGACGGGGTCCTCTACCGTGGAAACCAGCTCATCCCCGAGGTACCAGAATTCCTGAACAGCCTGCGCCGCGCTGGGATCCCTTTCGCAATGGCGACAAACAACTCAACGCTGAGTCCGGCACAGTACGTTCAAAAGCTCGGCGGCATGGGCATTGACGTTGACGAGCACACCATCGTCACCTCCGGAGTGGCCACAGCGGCGTATCTCAAGTCACGCTTTCCCAAAGGGACACGCGCCTATGTCGTTGGCATGGCCGCCTTACGTGAGGCCGTCTTCGGCGATGGGTACTTCGAACCGGCCACTCGTGGGGTGGACGTTGTAATCTCTGGAGCCGATTTCGAGCTGGTCTATGAGTCGCTCAAAATCGCATGCCTGTGCTTGCGGGCTGGCGCCGCCTACGTCGCCACCAACGCCGACGTGACCTACCCCTCTGAAGAGGGGCTGATCCCCGGCTCTGGCACAATTGTGGCGGCCCTACGGGCATGTACCGGAGTAGAACCTGTCGTTGTCGGCAAACCCGGAGCTGTACTGACCCTATCAGCGATCGAGATCCTCGGGACGGAGCCTGCGCAAACTGTGATGCTCGGCGACCGTTTGGACACGGACATCCTCTCGGGACAAGCCGCAGGTACCCGCACCGTGCTCGTCCTGACCGGCGTCTCCGACCGCGCCGAAATCGAGCAAACAGGGATCCGGCCAGACCTCGTCGTCAATACGCTGGCAGAGCTGACGGTGTTCTACGACAGCGTGCCGGTTCACGGCAGAGCAGGCGCCTAGCGATGCGCTCAAGCTACGACGTTGATGACCCTGAGAAGATCCAAGGTCGTGACGATATCGAACTTGGGAAACGCAACCTCGCCACGACTCGCCTGGAGCGTGGGCTGCGGGCACTTTCCGGAGTACAAGGCTCTGTGCTGATCCTCGGCGCTGGCGCTGGCCGTTATCCGCGTGCAATCTCGCGCCATCGTCCCGATCTCTTGGTCGTTGCCGGCGACATCAGCCACCGAGCAGTAGCGGAAGCCGACGCGCGCCGCGGGAAGGTCAGCTACCTCGTCATGGATGCGCAGCGCTTGCCATTCGTTGAGGAATCGTTCAACGCAGTCGTATTCTTCGACCTGTTGGAGCATGTCCCAGATCCCGACCAATTGCTCCGCGAGTGCGCCCGTGTCCTGTCCCCTGGCGGTCTGCTCCATTTTTACGTGCCACTTGAAGACGAACCAATGACACTCTATCGACTATTCAAACGCGATACGCCGGTGCCGATCCACCAATGGAAGCGCGAGCATGTTGGTCACATCCAGCGTTTTACACGCAGGGACGTTGTGCGTAGGGTCTGGGATGCTGGTTTAGAAGTCTCGCTCGCCGAATCGTCATTTCACCTGGTTGGTCAGGTACACGACATCGTGGATTACTGGCAGCGCGAACGACGCGCTGGCGGCCACGGAATTGTCCCGCTGCGCGGCGTGGATCTGGTTGCGAGAGCGACCTTCCTGGTTACCTGGCGACTCTCGTGGGCGGAAGATCGCGTCCTGCATACGGCGCTTTGCGCATCCGGGTTGCACATCACCGCGCACAAGCCAGCCGAGCTCGACGTGTAGGAGAACCACGTGGACGACTACCAGCATCTCAACGGTCAGAGCAGGCTCCTGCCTCCTGAAATCTCGCGCAACGACGTGTGGATCTCGTCGTGGCATGAGCTGATCGACCTGTTATACGCTGACTCCTGGCGCGCCCAGATCAGCCGGCATCGCTCGACATTTGCGTTTCGGGGGGTTTCCGACGCGCAGCACGATCTGCGCACCACCCTTGCCCGCCTCGGTGGCGACGTTGTGGAACTGGAGCGGCACATCCTGCGCTCATTCCGTAAGTACGCCCATCGCGATGCAGTACCAGGGGATTCTGACTGGAACTGGCTCGCAGTCGCTCAGCACTATGGGGCGCCGACCCGGTTGCTTGATTGGACCTATTCGCCGTTTGTCGCGATGCACTTCGCAACCCAACGCACTGAAGAGTTCTATCTCGACGGTGCAATCTGGTGTGTCGACTACAGCCTGACCAACCAGCTACTGCCGCAACGCCTGCGCGACATCCTCGAAGAAGAAGGTCAGAACGTGTTTACGGCTGAAATGCTGAGCCGGGCCGCCACTGGCCCACGAGGGTTTGACGCGTTGTCCGAAGAGGAATTCGTCGTGTTCTTCGAACCCCCATCCCTCGATGGGCGCATCGTGAACCAGTCCGCCTTGTTCGCATTGAAGTCGAACCCGGTGACGGGCCTCGACCGCTGGCTCACGACCCACCCAACTGTCTACCGGCGCGCGATCATCCCAGCGGCGCTGAAATGGGAAGTGCGCGATAAGCTCGACCAGGGGGGAATCACCGAGCGCGTCCTCTTCCCCGGTCTCGACGGTCTCAGCCGCTGGCTGACGCGCTACTACACGCCACGGCCCTCCTGACGCTCCTGCCGCACCCACGCTGCGGCAAGCGGAGGCAGCACCAGGGAGGCTCCCCCCTGCACCGCGGCGCCATCATGGGAGCTGAGCAACAACGACCAGCCTCCATCAGGAAGTTGGACCTCGCGCTCTTCCAGGTCCGTATTAAGAGCGCAGATGACAGAGCTTGCCGCGGGATACCGGCGCTCGAACACGAACGTTCCAGTATCGGATGGAAGGGCCCGAAAATCTCCTGAGTGGAGCGCCGCCTCCGCTTTTCGCGTCCAAATGGCTCTGCGGTACAGCGAAAGCATCGAGCCGGGGTCTTCCGATTGTGCAGCTACATTGATGCCTTCCGGACCAAACGGCAGCCAAGGAGTTCCAGATGTGAACCCTCGCCCTGGGTTTGCATCCCACTGCATCGGCGTCCGAGCTGGGTCACGCCCACGGTGATGGAACCGGGCTGGATCCTGGAGTTGGTCTTCGGGGATGGATACTTCGACCATCCCGATCTCTTCCCCGTAGTAAATGAATGGTGTCGAACGCAGACCCAACAACAGCAAACACGCTGCGCGCGCTCGTTCACCACCGAAACCATCGGAATTGAGACGCGACACGATCCTTGGCCGGTCGTGGTTGTTGAGCGCATAACACGGTTGGGCATGCGCAGGCAGTTCGTCGAACGCCCGCACGATCTCGCCAATGCGCTCGGCATCCCACGGGAGTGGTTTGCTGTCTGGCCCGATCAGCTGGAAGTTGAAGTTCAGCTGCAGTCCGGGGGAATCAAGCGTCCCGTAGTACTTGGCCAAAATGCTAGGAGGGCCGAACACTTCACCAACGGCAACGGCCTCAGAATATTCATCCAGGACGCGCCGGATCCCGGCCACGGCACTGTACACGTCCGGATAGTTCAGGCTGTTGTCGGCACGCAGGCGAGTGTATTCCGGCATGCCGATTTCATAGTCTGGGTTCGGAGGGTTGTCCCGTAAGTCTGGGTGCTTCAGGACCATCCCCATGACATCGATGCGAAAGCCATCGACTCCTCGCGCGAGCCAGAAGCGCAGGACATCGTGCATTGCCGCAACAACCTTTGGGTTGCGCCAGTTCAGGTCAGGTTGTTCCGGCAAGAACGAGTGCAAGTAATACTGGCCGGTGGCGTCGTGAAACGTCCACGCAGGCCCACCAAAGACGCTGATCCAATTGTTCGGAAGGTAGCCATCCGGCTTTGGGTCGCGCCAGTAAAACCAGTCGCGGTGGGTGGCATCGCGAGAGCGCAGTGCGTCCTGGAACCAGGGATGCCGGTCGGAGCAATGGTTCGGTACGTAGTCGAGCAGCAGCCGTATGCCCCGCTCATGGCAGGCGGCAATTAACCGATCCAGCGTCTCCAGATCGCCAAAGTCTGGGTGGACATTGCAATAGTCGCTGACATCGTATCCGAAATCTTTCATCGGAGAGGGATAGGTCGGCGTGAGCCAGATCGCGTCAACGCCCAGAGAACGCTCAGTCCCGTCGTTCAGGTAATCGAGCCGGTCGATGATGCCCTGCAGGTCACCGATGCCATCGCCGTTACTATCGTGAAAGCTTCGCGGGTAGATATGATAGAAGACAGCCTTCCTCCACCACTCGTGTTCACTCTCGTTCCAGCCCGTGCTCATGCCACTCCTTCTTGCGGCGCATCTCGTGGATCGGTAGGAGCTTCGTCCGCTGGCGCACCCGCGCGTCGCACAAAGTGGTCCAGCAACTGCTCCAGCTCGCTCGCTGGGTCGGACGTGCAACCAACGTGCACTGGCCCAGGCTGAATGACCGTGCTGCGGGGGGATGTCAGCCAGTGGAAGCGATCGGATTGGGGCAACGACGCCACCGCCCCGCACCGTTCGTCGCCGTCTGCGACGCCGATCAGCATCGACAGCCGTCGTTCAAGATCGGCGCGTGAGACATCGGGGGCGAACATTGCGAGGAGCGCATCATCCAATGCGATCCGGGCGCGTAAGAATGCCGCCTCCGGAGCGAACAGCACCACTCCGACATTCAGCGACTCGCCTCGCTCCACACGAGGCACAACGCGCACGAGTGCGTACCTATACCACACGGTGCGTCTCACGGCGGGCATAGCGTGACGGCCCGGCTTGCCAGGCCGCTGTCGCAGTCGCGACCCAGGCGCGGTCGCCTTGCAACCGTTCCAAGAGCCACGTGACATACGCTTCGCGCTGTTCTTCCTCGCTATCGAACGCGTCGACCGGCGTCAACCAACTTTCCGGAACTGCGGCGACTGCGGCCTCGAGTACAGCACGTGTGAACCGTGGGCGGAGGCGCCGGTCGGCGTCGCGCGGGTCACTCGCCAAGCGCAACAACACGTGGTCACTGATGAGTGCGAACGGGTCCTGGCTGCGTGCACGCCAATTACGCCATCCGTGGTGGAAATACAGGGATGCGCCGTGGTCAATCAGCCAATGGCCACCTCGCCAGGTCAGGATATTCGGGTTGCGCGGTGTGCGGTCAACGTTCACCACAAAGCTGTCGAACCAGAGTACATCTGCGGCGAGCCCTGGATCGATATCGGTGTCGACGGCAGGGTCGAAACCGAACGCACCGGGCAGATACCGCAGCCCGAAGTTGCTTCCAATGCTTCCGCGCAATATATCCTGAATCTCCGGATCAGGCTCACCCTTGCCGAACCCATCGGCGAGGTGAACGATCGCAGGCGCTGGTACTGGCAGCCCGGCTACCTTGGCCAACTCTGCAACAATTACTTCGGCAACCAGCGCTCTCGCACCCTGCCCCGCACCCCGAAACTTGACGACATACGTGTGTCCGTCGGACGCATCGACGATTGCTGGCAACGATCCGCCTTCGCGCAGCGGCGCCACATACCGGACGCCTTCAACCACTGGCAGTGTCATCTCCGAAACAGATTTCGTGCCGGCATCCGACGATCTACCCCCCATCTCTCCGAGCACCACGTTCATCCACATTGTACGCAGGCGCCAATCTCGCGCAGTCATTGCCTTGGCTGCACGTCCCACCCGATGTACTCGCAGCCGCCCACCAACAGTGCCCTGGAACCAATCTGTTGGCGCTGCTATAGCGCCCCCCAAACGGGATTGCGCATATTGTGGCGCGCACTCAGACGCTGTTCTGGCCAGCCGGCGGTCGTGCCAAGCGACACATTGCTATAGCTCCACGCCGGACGCACTTACTGCACGATCTTCGGTCGGTACTGCAGCGCTTCAGCAAGATGGTGCACCAGGATCGCCTCGTCGCCTGACAGGTCAGCGATTGTCCGTGCAAGTTTCAATATACGATGGTACCCCCGTGCCGAAAGCTGTAGTTGCGCCATTGCGGCTCGCATCAACGTGTCTCCGGAAGCATCGAGCACACAATGGCGCTGAACATCGCGGGCAGTCATATCGGCGTTCGTGCGCTGCTGGGAGCCGCTGAAACGTACTATCTGCCGCTCGCGGGCGCGCAATACGCGCCCTCGTACCGTCTCCGACGATTCGCCGGGCCTGCGGTCGGCCAGCTTGTCGTACTCGACGCGCGGTACGTCCAGATGTATGTCGATACGGTCCAGCAACGGCCCCGAAATGCGCTTTTGGTAGCGAGTGATCGCAGATTGGTTGCAAACACACGCCCGCACAGGGTCGCCGAGAAACCCACACGGACACGGGTTCATCGCGCCAACGAGAATGAAATTTGCAGGATAGGTGATCGCCCCACCAGCGCGGGAAATAGTTACGGTTCGGTCTTCCAGTGGCTGGCGGAGCACTTCGAGCACCGTCTGACCAAACTCCGGCAGTTCATCAAGGAACAACACGCCTCGATGGGCCAAGCTGATCTCGCCGGGCCTGGGGAAGCGCCCACCACCCACCAGTCCAGCGTAGGAAATTGTGTGGTGTGGCGCCCGGAACGGACGCTCCCGCACCAGCGGTTGGCCCGAAGGCAGCATTCCGGCTACCGAAAAGATCTTGGAGACCTCGATCGCTTCATCTTGTGCCATCTGCGGCATGATCGACGGCAGGGCACGCGCCAGTAACGTCTTGCCCGTGCCCGGTGGACCACTGAGGAGCACGTTGTGACCACCGGCCGCTGCGATCTCCAGCCCCCGCTTTACCTGTTCCTGCCCACGGATTGCAGAAAGATCGGTCAGGTACTCTGGTTGTCGGATATTGTCCGGTGGCTTGCCACGATGCACCGGGATCGTCGCAGTGCCCTGCAGGTGTCGCACGAGCCCCGCAAGGGAATCGACGGGGTAGATGTCGATCCCCTCAACCAACGCTGCTTCGTCCCCATCGTCGAAGGGCACGAACGCGCGTTTCAACCCCGCTTCCGCCGCAAGGGCAACCATCGGCAGGATGCCGGTAATGTGGCGCACCGTGCCATCCAGCGACAGTTCGCCGATAACAACGGCGTCGCTCAGATCCGAAGTCACTTGACGGCCAGCCAGGAGTATCCCCAGGGCGATTGGCAGGTCGTAGGCAGGTCCTTCCTTGCGCAGGTCTGCCGGCGCCAAGTTGATCGTGATACGCCCCAACGGCACGCGCGCTCCGCTGTTACGGATCGCCGCGCGGACGCGCTCCTGGGATTCCTTGACGGCAGCATCGGGAAGGCCGACCATGATGATTTTCGGCTCGCCGCCGCCAACATCAACTTCAACGTCTACCAGCCGGCCTTCAAGGCCAACGGTGGCGCAACTCAACACACGCGCAAGCAACCGGACCTCCGGCCGCGACTCGGGAACTGAGCAGCAAGGGAAGGTGTCCCGAGGGCGAATGGACGACGGGGGAGTATAGCACCGCCTGGCAGCGACAGCGCCTACCAGAACCAGCGCTTGGGTGCTTCGACCATGACGACCCCCATGAGCCGGGCGCCCACACGCGCAAGCGCGTCGCGCGCCTCGACCGCCTTGGCCCGGCGTGACTTCCCGGCGGAAACGACGAGAATCGTCGCGTCGACGCGTGGGGCAATCGACACCGCGTCGGAAAACGACGGCGCGCTTCTACAGGCAACGATCACGAATGCGCCCTCAGCCACGTTGCGCTGGATGACCGCAGACAATCCATCGCTTGCGAGCGCATCGGCGTTCAAGTCAGCCCCTCCGGGCACCCTCAACGGCTCGCCCACTCGCACCGGCAACGTGGCAGGGGACACGATCAGGCGCGCAAGCGACGGCTCGTCGCCTTCAACCGGCGCCCTGTCGCGGGAGTCAATCAAGATACAAGCATCGCCGGCATTGCCGAACGCTTGGGCCAGTCCCTCAGCGACGCCGCTGGGCGTTTGCCGATCGATGTCAACGACCAAGATCGACCGAATCGGTCGCTCGACGCCTGCGAACTTAATCGTTGAGCGCAATGTGCGGATCGCTTCGCTGGGCGTGCTCTGCATTGCCTGGGGATCCCAGCTCACGATGTCCCTCTCATTCGTTTCGCCGATGCGCGCCGCGCATCCGCACCTTCCGACGCCGGCACGACCGAGAGTAACGGCAACCCCACATAGCGTTGTACATCGAGTGGTTTCTTCAGGGTGTCGTCGAAGTACACCGTCCCAAACACGACGATCAGGCCCGCAACTGCTCCAAGCACCGCCGCTGCGAGCGTGTTCACCTTCACCCGTGGGCCACTCGCAATCGACGGCGGCGTCGGAGTATCGAGCTTTTCCATGACGACAACACCCGGCAAACCGGCAGTCGGTGGGCGCGGGCGCGCGAGAATGCGTTCGTTCTCAGCTGCATTGCGCGCGACAAATGCGTCGGCAAGCGCGTTCACGATGGCCGCTGCTCGTGCCGGGTCGCTGTCGGTGGAGACGATCTGGACGATGTTCGCATCGGGATTATGGCCCAACGCGAGCGTGCTTTGCGCCAATCCAGGATCGATATCCAAGTTTGCGGCGCTGAGCGCCTCGCTAACAAACGTCCAGTTTGCAATGAGGTCCTTGTAGGAAGCGAGACGGTTCTTCGCGTAGAGATCCAACCAATAGTCAGGCGGGTCGGCGATCGCCATCACTCGTGCGCTGACGGTATAGCTCTTGGGTTGAGCG
>QEUZ01000162.1 GCA_003577355.1 Chloroflexota bacterium
CGGCTGTAGTTCCGCTGCCAGGTCAACCCCTCGTTGGTCGCCGGTTGTGCCCCTGCCAGCGGCTGGCCGCTGTGGCAGTTGACCGGCAGCACCTGAGCGGTCACCAGGATGTTCGTCTGCTGGTTGCCGTCGTAGCTGAAGTAGACCTGGACGCGCTCACCAGCGAGGATGCGGTTGGCGCTGGGGAAGCGCTGGATCGAGGTCCCCAGCAGGGTGGTCCCGATGCGCTCGACCGCGCCGACATCGCAGCTGGCCGAGCCGTTGGCGTCGCCGTCCTGTGGGCGGGCAACGCCGCGCTGGTCGGTTGGCTGGAAGCAGGCGGCGGAGTCGATGGCGGGGCTGGTGGCGAGGAGGGCATGGGTCTGGGTGAGGCCGCCGTTGTTGGCGAGCGGTGCGAGGCCTGCGACGGCGACGACCTGGTCGTTGGCATTGGTGAGGTTGCAGGAGTTGTCGGTGGCATCGGCGAGGTTGAAGTTGTTGGAGGTGAAGGTAGAGCCGCCGCTGTCGTAGCAGTGGTTGCCGGTGGAGGTGGCGAAGATGGTGGCGGTGAAGGTGTTGAGTGCGCTGCCGCTGCTGCTGCTGCTGTAGACAGAGCCGCCGTTGGTGGCCGCGTTGTCGCTGAAGGTCGTGTATGTCGTGATCAGGGTGGCGCTGCCGCTGGTGGTGTCATGGTTGCGCACTGCGCCGCCGAAGATCGTTGCCGAGTTGCCGCTGAAGGTGGTGTTGGTCGTCTCCACCGAGGCGCTGCCGCCGGTGGCGTAGTTGTAGACCGCGCCGCCCGCTGTTGCCGAGTTGCCGCTGAAGGTGGTGGTAGACGTTTCCAAGATGGCGACGCCGGTGCTGCCACCCCGGTTGAAGACCGCGCCGCCGTAGGTCGCCGAGTTGCCAGTGAAGGTGGTGTCGGTCGTCGCCAGCGTCGCATTGCCGCTATTGCCTTCGTTGAAGACCGCGCCACCCCAATCCGTTGCCGAGTTGCCAGTAAAGGTGGTGGTGGTTGTGGTCATGGTGGCGCTGCCGGCGGCGGAGTAATTGTAGGCTGCACCGCCGAAGGGTGCGACGTTCTCGCTGAAGGAGGTGTTGACTGTCTCCACGGTGGCGCTACCGATGGAACCGTCGTTGTATATCGCGCCGCCGGAGGTGATGGCGGTGTTGCTGCTGAAGGAGGTGTCCATCGTTATCAGTTTCGCGCTGCCTCCAACGCCGTCGCTGGTTACCGCGCCGCCATAACCCGCCGCGTTGCCGCTGAAGGTCATCCGCTCCAGGTGCAGCGTCACCTGTTTGCCGCTGCGCCCATCCGCGTAGACGCCACCGCCCAAATTCGCCGGGAAGGAGCCGGTCACGAACCCATCCACAATCGCCAGCCCGCGCAAGGTCACCGTCACCCCGGCGACGCTGCCAACGACATGGATGACGCGGTGCGCGTCGGCGCCGGAGATGGTCGTCTTGCCCAAGCCGTCGATCGTCGTGTCGCTGTCGATGACGATCTCGCTGCCGAAGTCGAGGGTGACGACGCCGCAGTCGATGACGATCGTGCCGCCGGCTTCCAGGGTGGTCTTGAGGGCGGCCAGGTCGGAGCAGTCGGTGACGGTGGTGGCCTGGGCGACCCGTGGGGAGAGCGCCGCGAGGCTGGCTAGGAGCAGGGCCGCGACGAGGAGCAGGGACGCGGGACGCGAGCGGGGCATGGCGACTGGCATGGGCACCCTCTCATGGTTTGTTCTTCATGGTCCGTTTCGGGCGGAGATTCTAGCATGGCCGCTCTCGCCCGCGTCCGAGCGACGAACCATCGGGTCAGGGTAGCTCGCTTCGTCAGCAACAAGCGCGTACGACATCACGCGAGTCCTTGAGACACGGACAACCACCCCACTGGTCACTGGTCACTCCACTAGCCCTGTGCGGCGACGCCGCACCAGTCGAGCAGAAACGCACCCAGCACCTTGGTCGTTGGGACGAGTGAATCGAGATCGAGCCACTCGTCGGCTTCGTGCGCGCCGAAGCCGCTAACGCCGTAGCACAGCGCCGGCATATCGGAATAGACCATGAAGTTGCGCATGTCGTTGGTGCCGGTGCCGGAGCGAGGGCGCAACGGCGTGCCCCGCTCGCGCTCGTGGTGCAGGGCCAGCGCGCGTACCAGCGGCTCCTCCGGCGCGATCTCCGACCCGGCGCTCTGGAATCCGTACCAGGTGACAGTTGGCGGGTGTTCGACCAGCCAGCCATCGCGCTCGGTTGCGCGCTCGACCGCTGCCAGTACCCGGGCGCGGGTCTCCTCGACGGTCCGGCCCGGGTACATCGACAGGCGGCAGTCGATGGCGCAGGCCCCGGCGACGCTAGAGGGCCAATCGCCCCCCTGGATCACGCCGATGTTCAGGTTGATCGGGTGTTCGATGCCCTCGAAGAGCGGGTGCGACTCCTGGTTCATTTCGGCATCCAGCGCGCGAAGCTCCTCGATGACCGGCAACATGCGGTAGATCGCGTTGACCCCTTTCCAGGCGACGGCTGCGTGGACTGCCTGGCCCAACACCTCGACCCGGAACCAGAGCACGCCGACATGGGCGGCGGTGTAGGTCCCGTTGGAGGGTTCGGTGATGATCACAGCGTCCGCGTGGTAGCGCGTGTCGTCGCGATAGCAGGCCGAGAGTGCGCCGTTGCCAGTGCACTCCTCTTCGATCACGCTCTGCACCGTCAGGTCGGCTTTCAGCGGGATGCCCAGCTCGCGCACCAGGCGCGCCAGGTACATGTTGATCGCCAGCCCCGCCTTCATGTCGTAGGCTCCGCGCCCGTACATCCGCCTGCCGGCAATCTGGGCGGCCCAGGGGTCGTAGTGCCAGTTCGCCAGTGGTTCCGGACTGACGACATCGACATGGCCGTTGAGAATGAGCGACTTGCCTCCGCCGCCGACACCGGCCAGGGTCGCAGCAACGTTGGGGCGGCCGGCGAACGGCACGCCGCTATTGCCCGCCCCCGGTCGTTCCAGCAGACTGTCCGGTATCTCCCATATGTCCGGTTCCTGCCCGCCAGCGCGGAGGTACTCGGCGATGACTGCCTGTGCGCCGGCTTCATTCCCCAGCACGCTCGGTTGCTGCACCAGCCGCGCGATGAGGTCGATGAGCTCGTCTTCTCGCGCTTCGATGGCTTCGAACAGTCGCGCGCGCGCCGCCATTTGCGCTGAATCGCTCACTGCTGCTTCCTTTTCCTGCTTCAACCGACATTCGGCAGCGATTATCGCGGAGCCGGCGCGGCCCGCACAGTCGCGCCGCTATTGGGCTGGTGGCGCAACTGGCTGTGTCATGCCGATCGCGGTGAGCTGGTAGTCGTAGCGCACCGAGCCAGGGCTGCCGTCGGCGTTGGTCCAGGCGGCGGCTCCGGTGATGCGCAGGACAATGCCCCACTCAACATCGACCCAGATATCCAGCCCGCCGCCGGTGTCACGCATGCCGTCGACGAACGCTTCGTCGGTCGCTGCAAGACGCGCGGCGTCTGCTGCATCCATGCGGTAGTGTGTCGCCTGCCGCCCTTCGATGGTCTCGACCCCGACGGTGCGCGCCTGGTCGTTGGCGCCGGGCAGCGGGGTGCTGTGCATGAAGACGGCCGGAGCGAAGAGCTGCACGTCGATCCCCGGCGGCAGCTGCACGATGCCGCCCTCCTGCAAGAGAAAGACCCCACCATTGGCAGCCCACGACTCGACCGGCACGCCGTCGGTCACGACACGCAGGTGGTAGTTCTCCGGGCTGTTCTGCTGGATCGCCAGGTCAATGTCTGCGTTCGGGTTGCCCGGCAGCCCCACCGCGCGATAGATGATCGTCAGGCTGAAGTTGGTGAGGTCGATCGGGTCGAGCGCCTGGACATTCCCAAACGGGGTCTCCTTCGGTGGCTCTGGGGTGGGGGATGGGGTTGGCGAGGGTGTGCTGGTGGCGGTTGCCGTGGCGGTTGCGGTGGGTGAAGGGGTCATGGTGAATGTCGCGGTGGGGGACGCTGTCGCAGTGCTCGTTGAGGTTCCTGTCGGGTCCAATGCGGTTGCAGTGGCGGTTGGTTGCAGCGGCGCGGGCTGGGCAGTGGCGGTCGGGTCGGGTGCGGGATCGTTCACGACGCTGCAGGCGCCAGTAACGAACGATATCGCCGCTATCACCGCAAGAATGGTCGACCGCCGGTAGACCACGAACCTTCACCGCCTCCCGTTGCGTCAAGACAACGACCGGCGCGGGTGAGGCGCGCCGGTCGCTAATGATGCCTGTAGGGGCAAGCCGCAGACAGGGGTGTTGGTTACTGCGGGGCTTGCACCTCCGGTGTGCTGCCGATGTCGTAGATGTCGTACTCCTGGAAAATGAGGCCGGTGCTGCCGTCGGAGTTGGTCCAGGTGATGTCGATGCGCGCCCGGATCATGATGAACAGCTCGTTATCGATCCAGACGTCGGCTTTGCCCTGGGCGTTGCTGGCGCCTTGCAAGTATTCGGAATCCTGCGCCGTTGCGGCCAGGAAGTCTTCCGGTGATGCGCGGTAGTGGGTGGTCTCTCGCCCGGCGACGTTTTCCTCGCCGATTCGGTCAACTGGCACCTCTTCGTTGATGTTTGTGATCTGTTGCAGGAACAGCTCCGGTGAGAAGAACGAAGGGGTCCCCGGCGGAAGCTCGGTTATGGTCCCGGCTTCGCGCATGAACACGCGGTCGCCAACTTGCCAGACCTCGATGAGATCCATCGTGTCCGCATCGGCGCCAGAGTTGATCACCATATGGTAGTGGTCGACCGATGACTGGACGATCTCGATCGTCAGGACGGCGTCCTCGCCAGTTTCATCGGTGTTTTCGATGCGCACCGTCGAGGTCAGCGAGAAGTTCGGGAGCTGCTCCGGGTCGAGGGTCTGCAAGTCCTCAAATGGGTCGTCTTCACCCCCGGGGGCGGTGGTCGGTGTTGCGTCGTCTCCACCGCCGGTTGTTGCCGTTGGCTCAGCAGGTGTCGCAGTGGTGGCAGTCGGTTGCGGTGCGGTTGGGTTGGTCGCGGTTGGCTCTGGCGCAGCCATTGTCGGGGTGGCTTCGTCCGTCTGCTGCGTGGACGTTGCGGTCGGTTCTGCGGCAGCGGCCGTCGGCGTCGCTGCGCCTGCGGAGCTGGTACTGGTTGCTGTAGCGGAGTCGCCGCCATCACCACCGCAGGCGGCGAGCAGCAGCGCCAGCAATGCCGCAACGGCTAGCAGACCGCCAAGTCGATGTGGACGTCGTCGGTAGTTCGTCACAAAACATCCCTTTCAGTGGGAGCAATCGCCGGAACCGCGTCGTTCACCAGGCGACCGATACCGTTTCGCCACCGAAGTCGTCGGTGACAATCGTCAGGTGTGCGCTGGGGCGCACGAAACCTCCCCGCAGGTCCTCCACCAGCAGATCTCGCAGGGCTGGCGGGTCGAACGACAGCGTGCTGTCCGCCAGAGCGTGAAAGCGTACCCCAGGACGTGTGTCCTCTGCCGCGTCGCCGGAAAGGTTCAGGCTACAGAGCACGCCGAATACCCATTCACGGGCAACCCGTTCCAGGAAGAAGACGATGCGCTCCGGGGTGACGCGCACGCCGGTCACCTGTTGGACAATGCGGGCAGCGCCGTCGAGGATACGCTCGTTTGGCAGCAGGTCACCGGTTGGCAGGCGCGCGCCGCCGAAGGCTGCCACGACGAGCAACTCACCCTGCCCACCCATCTCGGCCGGTAGCGGCACGACTCCAGCGACGCGAAGCGGTGGCACCACTGCTCCTTACACTGCACTGAGAGATCTCGAAGGACGTGCCTTCACGATCACGATTGCCCTAGCCACGTATGGCGAGCTTTCGGTGACGAACCACAACGTTCCCAACCTCGCGGCGAAACGTGGCAGCAGTAACGAGTCTACAGCGGCGCCACGGCAATCGCGGCGCCTCCGCCTGCGCTCCAGGCGTTGGTAAACGCATCCCAACGAAGCCAATAGGTCGTCCCGTCAACTACATCCGACAGCATGATATCGGTATCGTCGTGGCCCTGGGCGACAACCGCGCGAAAGCCGTACTCGTCGGAGATCCAGAGGACAACCGGGATCCCGGCATCGATCTGCGCGGTCAGCGTTGCCGTGCCGCTTGAAATGTCGAACACGCCGGCGTGGTAGCCGTAGCGTTCCAGCATGAGGGAGAGTGTCCCGACGGCATCAGTGCTGCCGGCGAGCGCGACCAGGGTCTCGTCTTGCGGGATCTCGCCACCCCAGTATGCGGTAGCCGCCGCCAACGCAGCGGCTGCGGTGCTATCAGCGGTTGTTGCCTGCACGGTCGGCACGTCACCCGGTTGCACGCCGGGGTCGGCGCCCTCTGGGATCGCCAGGATCATGCCGGGCGTGATACCTCCGGCGGCGTGCTCGTTCGCGGCGAGCAGCGCATCGGTGGTGATGCCATACAGGCTGGCGATGCTCTCCAGCGTCTCACCATCGGTCACCAGGTGGAGGGCTGCGATGCTGAATGCGGTTGTGTCGCCGGTATCAGTCTGCTCGCCGGTTGCGTCGTCAGCTGGTTCATCCGCTACAACATCTGGCTCCTCGGCGTCGGTGGCGTTTCCGTCTTCCTCACCGTCGTTGGCGATGTCGTCGGCTTGTCCAGCGTCTGAGTCACTGCTGACGCTGTCGACATCAGAGTGGTCGCTCATCTCACTGGGGTCAACGCCGTTTTCACCGTCGTCGGTCGTTTGTTGCCCGTCGATCTCGCCGGCAGTGATGACGACACCCGGCCCCGCCGGAACGAGCAGCACGTCGCCAACGACGATCATGTCTGGGTCGTCGATGTCGTTCAGCTCGACCAATGCATCGACGGTCGTACCATAGGTCTCAGCGATCGCGCTGAGGGTGTCGCCCCAGACGATTGTGTAGGCTCGAAACTCGCCGGACGTACCTTCGGAGGGGATGATTAGCGGATCGCCTGTGATGATGAGATCGGGGTTGGCGATGTCGTTGATCTGGGCGAGCTGGGCCACGGTCGTCTGGTGCGCTTCGGCGATTTCACTGAGGGTGTCACCATAGCGGATCTGGTAGACCGTGTGTCCGGCCAGGGCAGCGCCGCCGCCGCCGATGAGCGAGGCGAGCGCCGCAACCGACGCGACGAGTGTGCGGCGCTGGCGTTGCGCGCGTTGAACCGGCTGTCGGCCAAAGGGCGTGATGCCCCGTGTAGCGTAGCGTTCAGCGCGCCTGCGCGTCTCTCTGGCACGGGTCACCTCCGGCGAGGCCATGCGCGCTGCGTAGAGCTCGGCGCGCGTGCTGGACGGCCTGGCCGGTTCACCCTCCGTCGTCGTCCTCGTCGTCGGGGTGGGCCGTTCGTCCATGGTGTGCTCCTGACCGTTCGTCACCGCGCCCGCACGTACCGTCGCAGCGGGAGGGTGTACGTACACTACGCCCGGTCAGGATAGCAAAGGTGTGACCACAGGACAACCCGTGGCGTACCCGCACGAACCGAAAACAGGACCCGATCAGGACTCCCCTGCGTCCCATCGTTCGCGTCGCACGAACTGTTCGTATCCCTTTCGCCCACGTGCCAGCGATGGGGATGGGATGTCCTTATCCGGGTAACCGACCGGCATCACACCAACCGGCGTGACATCCTCGGGGATGCCGAGCAGCTCGCGGAATGGCCCAAAGTCGACGACGCCGGCATACCCGGCTGCCAACCCAGCGTTGACGACCGCCAGCATGAATAGCATGCAGGAGCAACCGATATCGAACCACCAGTATGGGACTGGCCAGTCGATCTCGGTGCCGTCCGGGCGCAGCTTGTCCGGCTCCTGATAGCGTCGATGGTAGGCGGCTTCGCTGACGCAGGCGACGACTTGCACCGGCGCTTCCGACACCCAGTGGTGCCGGAACGGAGAGGGATCATCGTCGGTTTCGCCACACAAGCGGCCAATCGCGCGACGTGTCTGCGGGTTGGTAACGACGATGAATGATTGCCCTTGCGAGTAGCCGGCGCTGGGAGCGCGCTGGGTAATGCGCATGATGTGCTCGATGACATCGGGCTCGACCGGGTCCGGCTTGAAATGGCGCACGATCCTGCGCCGGCGCACGACATCCTCAAACTCCATTGGGCCGTTCCTCCACTCACCTAGCGGGCGCGATGTCCTCGCGGGCCGGTCCGCAAGGTTCCCATGCGGGGAATGTACGGTCAATGCCGGCACGCTTGCACGCGCGTTTCCGGTATCGTTGCGCCGTGCAGGTGGGAGGGTAGCCGAGCAATGACCGAACTCCTCTATCTTGACGATTCGTATCTCGCTGCGTTCGACGCGATTGTCACTGCGGTCGAGCCGGATGGCGTCGTGCTGCTGGACCGCAGCGCCTTCTACCCAACCGGCGGTGGGCAGCCGCATGACCTCGGCGCGCTCGTGGCCGGCAGCCAACGCCTGCCAGTACTCAACGTCACCAAGCGCGGCGCCGATACGCTGCACCAGATTGACCCTGCCTGCGGCTTGCCCCAGGTGGGTGCGCCGATCCGTGGCGAGATCGACTGGGAGCGACGCTACACCCTGATGCGGATGCATTCGGCGCTGCATGTCCTGTGTGGCGTCGTCTTCCGCGAGTTCGGCGCGCTGGTGACCGGCGGCAACATGGGGGTCGATAAGGCGCGCATGGATTTCGAGCTCGAAGACTTGAGCGCCGAGCGGGTTGCCCACATCGAAGCGGTTGCCAACGCGGTGATCGCATCTGGACGACCGATCCGCTGGCGTTCGTTGCCACGCGACGAAGCATTCCAGATTCCTGACCTGATCCGGACCAAGATCAACCTGCTACCAGCGCATATCACCGAGGTGCGCGTGGTTGAGATCGAGGGGTTGGACCTGCAAGCCGACGGCGGCACGCACGTGCACAATACCCGCGAGATCGGCGGGTTGCAGGTGGTCGGGACCCGCTCGAAAGGGCGGATCAACAAACGCCTCGAAATTGCGTTGACCCCCGCCCAGGGTAGTGTGGCGGAAGGAGACGTCTGATGCCGATAGCCTGGGAGCGTGTGCTGGCCAAACGCGCGCCGTTCTTGCACTCCTATGTGAAAGTCGATCTCGACGCCGTCTGGGAGACGCCCGACCTCATCTTCTTCGGAGATGGCGCGCCATCGAAACAGCAAGTGCCCGTCCAGCGCCTGCGCCAGGCGCATGCCGATGCCTGGGAGGAGGCGTCGGAGATCCTGTCGTCGTATGGCGAGCCGCACGGGTACCTGCCGTTGCGCGAGGCGATCGCCGAAC
>QEUZ01000163.1 GCA_003577355.1 Chloroflexota bacterium
GGGCTGTGTCAAAGTCGCTCAGCGTTGCTGGGGGCACGGGAACACCACCCGCGAGCCAGCCACCCTCGGGTCATCCTGAGCGAAGTCGAAGGATCGCCATGCGACGAGCAGGGAACGTTCGCCGGAACACGCGACGTTCCCACGCTTGGTTGCCCTGACCTTCTGCGTGGAGATCCCTCGACTGGCGCTCGGGATGACTGTCGAGAACGTGTTCGCGCGGACGCAACGCTTCTGGACAACAACATCAGACGACTTTGACATAGCCCTGCGTAGCGGCGTCAGACATTGCGCCGCTGCGGCGAATACGGTCCAATTTGGGTTGGTCGGATACGCCGGCCACGGACGTGGGAGTGTATGGGTGATGCATCGTGGTGGCCCGCCGGGCATGGAGGCGCTGCAACCCGGCGGAGGCGCGGCGTTACGCCGCTCGCTCGGCTACCTGCGGGCCTATAAGGCCGATGCCTTCGGTGCGTTAGTCGCGCTGCTGCTCGTTTCCGTCGCCAACCTCGCCGTACCCAAGTTTGTCCAGATCGCCATTGACGACGGTGTTGACCGGCGCGAGAGCAAGGCGATTGTCTTGGCGGTGGTCGGGTTACTGGTCGTTTCAGCAGCGCGCGGGTTGTTCAACTTTCTGCAAGGCTATCTTGCCGAGCGCGCGTCGCAAGGGGTCGCCTACGACCTGCGGAACGCGCTGTTCACCAAACTGGAGCGCCTCTCCTTTTCCTACTTCGACCGGGTACAGGCTGGTCAACTGATCACCCGTGTGACGAACGATGTCGAGCAGATCCGCGCCTTCGCTGGCGCAGGGGTGGTCCAGCTCGTCTCGGCGCTGGTGATGCTGACTGGCACGACCGTGCTGCTGGTGCTGATCAACGCGCGCCTGGCTGCGGTGGCGCTGCTGACGATCCCGGCCATCCTGGTGCTGCTGGTGGTCTTCATCCGCAAGATCGGCCCACTGTTCGGGCAGCTTCAGCAGGCGATCGGGCGGTTGAACAGCGTCCTGCAGGAAGACCTCACCGGCATGCGCACGATCCGCGCCTACTCCGGCGAAACGACCGAAGCGGCCCGCTACCACCGTGCCAACGATGACCTGCTGCAACGGAACCTGGTCACGATCGCGATGTTCTCGAACAATTTCCCGCTCGTCTTCTTGTTCGCCAACTTGGGGACGCTGGCTGTGGTCTGGCTCGGCGGGCGCGATGTCATGGCCGGGAACCTGACGGTTGGCGAGCTGATCGCCTTCAACACCTATCTCAGCTACCTGCTCTTTCCGTTGTTGACGATCGGCTTTCAGGTCGCCGGCATCTCCCGCGCGGGCGCATCGTCCCTACGGGTGTTCGAGATCCTCGACGAGCCGCTGGATGTCCAGGATGCGCCGGATGCCGTGGCGCTGCCGCCAGTCGAGGGGCGGGTCGAGTTTACCGATGTCCACTTCCGTTACCCCGGTGGGGAACGCGAGGTGCTCGCCGGGGTGAGCTTCAGCGTGGCCCCCGGCCAGACGGTGGCGGTGATCGGTACGACCGGCTCCGGCAAGAGCACGCTGGTGAACCTGTTGCCACGCTTCTACGATGTGACCTCGGGCAGCGTGCGCATCGACGGGTACGACGTGCGCAGCGTCACCCTCAGCAGCCTGCGCAGCCAGATTGGCATCGCATTGCAGGATACGCTGCTGTTCAGCGGCACCGTGCGCGAGAACATCGCTTATGGCGACCCGGACGCGACCCAGGCAGAGATCGAAGCTGCTGCGCGCGATGCCCAGGCGGCGGAGTTCATCGCCGCGCTGCCGCAGGGCTACGACACCGTCGTCGGGGAACGGGGGCTGGGGCTTTCCGGCGGGCAGCGCCAACGTATTGCAATCGCCCGTGTGCTGCTGATCAACCCACGACTGCTGATCCTTGACGAGAGCACCTCCGCCGTCGATACGGCGACCGAGGCGGCGATCCAGGACGCGCTCGACCGGTTGATGCGCGACCATCGCCGCACGACATTCGTGATTGCCCAGCGCATCGGCACTGTCCGCGATGCCGACCTGATCCTGGTGCTGGACGGCGGGCAGATCGTTGCCCAGGGCACGCATGCCGAGCTACTGGCCAGCAGCCAGCTCTACGTCGATATCGTGCGCTCGCAGTTGCGCGAGGATGACCCAGCGCCAGACGGGCGGGTGGCAGACGGATGAGGCCAGCGCTTGAACCGATCGCAACCGCGTCGCAGGAGCGCGCCGAGCAACGTGGAGCGGTGGCGCGTCGCCTGCTCGGCGAGCTACGCCCATACCCCTGGCGCGTGCTGGGGGTGCTGGCGTTTGTCCTGGTGAGTGCGCTTGCCCAGGCGGCTGGGCCTGCGCTGATTGGCCGGACGATCGACCATGACATTCTTTCAGCCGACCGCTCCGGCCTGAACCGCGCGATGCTGCTGCTCCTGGGGCTCTACATTGCCGGCGCCGTCGCGACCCGTGGGCAGATCCGGCTGCTCGGCGCGGTTGGTCAGCGGGTGCTGGCGAGCTTGCGCGAGCGTCTGTTCAGCCAGTTGCTGCGCCTGCCGCTGGGTTTCTTCGACCGCCGCCCAATCGGCGACGTGATGAGCCGGGTGACGAACGACGTCGATACCCTCAACCAGTTGCTCTCCCAGGGTCTGGTGCAGGTATTAGGGTCGCTGTTCGCGCTGGTGGGCATCCTCATCGCGATGCTCGTGCTGAACGTGCAGCTAGCGCTGGCGTCGTTCACGATGATACCGGCGGTGTTGCTGCTGACATCCTTCTTCTCGCGGCGGGCGCGCAAGGCATTCCGGGTGGCCCGCCAGACCACCGGCGATGTCACCGCTGGGCTGCAGGAGGAGATCTCCGGGGTGCGCGAGGCGCAGGCCTTCAACCGCACCGAGCAGAACATCGCCCGTTTCCGCGAGCGCAACGCCGCCAACCGGGCGGCCAATGTCCAGGCAGTTGGGATCACTTCCGCCTTTGCACCGGCCATCGACGTGCTCTCCAGCCTCTCACTGGCGCTTGTCATCGGCTACGGCGGCTATCTGGCATTCAACAACCAGCTCACCGTCGGGCAACTCGCGTCCTTCCTTATTTATGTCCAGCAATTCTTCCGGCCGATCCAGATGCTCTCGACGATTTACACCCAAATCCAGGTGGCGCTGGCCGGGGCCGAGCGCATCTACGCGATCATCGACGAAGCGCCGGAGCCGCCCGACCCGCCCGGCGCTGTGGTGCTCGATGCCGTCCAGGGCCGGATCGAGTTTGACAACGTCACCTTTGCATATGAGGAGGGACGTGAAGCGCTGGATGGCGTCAGCTTCACGATCGAACCCGGCCAGACGGTCGCACTTGTCGGCGAGACGGGTGCGGGCAAGACGACGATTGCCGCACTCGTGCCGCGCTTCTACGATGTGGCGAGCGGGGCGGTGCGGATTGACGGCCACGACGTGCGCGATGTCACGCGCGCCAGCCTACGCGCGAGTATCGCCATTGTCCTGCAAGAGCCGTTCCTCTTCTCCGGCACCGTCGCTGCAAACATCGCTTATGGTCGCCCAGGAGCATCCAGGGAGGAGATCGAGATTGCCGCGCGGGTGGTCGGCGCGCACGACTTCATCACCGCCCTGCCGGATGGGTACGACAGCTACCTGGGTGAAGGCGCCACTGCCCTCTCGCGTGGGCAGCGCCAGTTGCTGGCCTTCGCCCGCGCTATCCTGGCAGATCGGGCTATTCTGATCCTCGATGAAGCGACCAGCAACGTCGATACCCGCACCGAAGCGGCGATCCAGCAGGCGCTGAGCACCCTGTTGCGCGGTCGCACCGCGCTGGTCATTGCCCACCGCCTCAGCACGGTGCGTAACGCCGATGTGATCATGGTCATCGACAACGGCCGCATCGTCGAGCGTGGCAGCCATGCGGCGCTGCTGGCCCAGGATGGGGTGTATGCCGACCTCCACCGGCGGCAGTTCCGGGAGCCTGTTGGAGCGGCGCTCACCCCCCTGTCCTCCGCTCCGGCGACGAGCAGAGGTTGATGCGCGGTTGGTGTGGTGCGTCCTCATCGAGCTGGTGAACTGCCGCTTGACGACGTGCCGGCCGGGACGACTCGCTCCGGTTACGCCTTCAACGCCAGTTGCCCGACTTGTGCGCCGCCGGTGGTGATGCCCATTGTGTGCAGCCCGATCACGACGGCGTTATCCGCTGTGGAGACGATTGTTTCGACCTCGCGGCCGAACTCGTCGCGGATCAGCATCAGTGGTTGGCCCAGCGAGACCTCCTCTCCCACCTGGACATAGGAGGTGATGAAGCCACCCTGCGTGCAGTGGAAGAAGTCGAGGTTGTTTAGCAGCACCCGTTCCGGCTTGCCGAAGTCATCGACGGCGCCGTCGATCATCCGCAGGTGGCGCAGCATGTTCAGCAGGCTCACCGCGTGGGCGTGAGTGTTCTCTTCCAGCAGCCGGCCCTCGCCGCCGCACTCGACCAGCATGGCAGCGATGCCCTGGCGGGTGAGGCGGGTGAAGAGGGCGTTCTCCAGCCACGGTTGGCGGCTGGCCCAGACGTACTTCGGTCCGGCAGCCAGCGATAGCTCGCGAGATAGTCGCCCTGCCTCGTTGTCCTCGTCGTGGAAGATCGTGTACCAGGCCACCCGGAACTCATTGCCGCCCCCGTGCAGGTCGATCATGACATCGGCAAGTTGCGGGATCGTCTCTAGCACGAGCCGTGCTAAACGCGGCGTGTAGGTCGTCGTTGGGTCGCCGGGGAAGACGCGGTTGACATCCAGAAAGTCGATCGGGCTGACCCGCGAGCGCGCCTCGAAGGCCGAAGCGTTCAGCACCGGCAGGCAGATCAACGCCCCGTTCAGCGTGGCAGGGTTGACCTGCTCCAGCATGCGCCAGATGCCAACGGCGCCGTCGTACTCATCACCGTGGATCGCGTTCTGGATCCAGAGGGCAGGCCCCGGATTCGCGCCGTTGACGATGATGACCGGCGCCTGGATCGGCGTGTTGTTCGTCCTCCGGCCGATCTCCCACCAGCCTTCGGCCCGCTGCCCACGTTCAGCCCGTGCCGAACCCAGCTGCACAACCGCCTGGTTGCCCTTTTCGCCCATCTGCGTCTCCCCGTCGTCGCACGGCCCAACCCGTCGCGTTACGCTACGTGAAAGGGTGGGTGGTGTCCAGAGGCTACCGCACACGCTCAACGCGTATGTTGACGACACGCCCGGTGTGCGGCCGCGCCGAACGTGCTACGCTCACGCGGGCTTCAGGTCGATGGCTGTTGCAACGCCTGCGTGGAGGCATGGCAGGCTACGTGCGCGTGCTTGGCGTGCCGCCGTGCTAGCTGAGGACAATGTCTGTTGGGGTACGTGTTCTTGCAAGTAGCGCTCTATGGTCTTGCGGCGGCTGCGGTCGGCGGGAAGGCACTGGTTGTGTCGGCCTTGATTGTCTCGAAGGCGACGGCCCCCGGCAGGAGCATCCTGGCGTTCACGCTGGGCGCTGCTGCATTCTGCGTGCTGTTTGCAAGTGTGGAGCTCGTGCTCCTGGCCGAAAGCGACCTGCGGGCAGGCAGCAATGTGGGCGCGTTCATCGACCTGGCGATCGGGGTGTTGTTTCTCTTCCTCGGGGTCACGGCGGTCTTCTCCAGGGAAACACCGGAACGCGAGGCGGCGCGGCGCGCACAGGCAGAACAGGCCGCATCCGGCGCCGTCGGGGCGATGCTGGTGACCGGAGTCGTCGTGCAACTGCTCAACATCGACGCGCTGGCGGTGTTGGCCGGCGGGCTGAAAGAGATCGGCGAGGCGGACATCACTGTCGCCATGACGACCACTGCTGCGGCAGTCCTGATTGCGCTGATGCTCGTCCCGTATTATGGGCCGGGGCTCGTCCATCTCGCCTCACCCCAGCGCAGTGTGCACGTCCTAGGCCGGCTGACCGACTGGCTTTTCAGCAACAGCCGCATGGCTGAGATCGTTGCGGGGTTCCTCATCGGCTCGATCTTCACGCTGAAGGGCCTACAGGAGCTACTGTGATTGCCTTCCTGTAGAAAGCTGGCGCCTTCAGGCGCATGTCACTTACCGCTCCCCGGTTCCGCATACGGTTTGACCACCAGCTGCTACCTACGAGCTATCCGGCGCGTGTGAGAGAGGGATTCTTGGTGACTGACGCGACGCTGTTGTCGATTCAGGTGGGCATGCCTCGTCGCATGGGGACACCCGGGGCGGAGGACCCGCAGGAGCGGGAGTGGGTGAGTGGCATCTTCAAATACGCTGTCAGCGGCCCGGTGCAGCTCGGGTTGCGCAACCTGGCTGGCGATGCCCAGGCAGACCTGGAGGCGCACGGTAGTGTTGACCAGGCGGTGCTGTTCTACGCTGCCGGCCACTACCCGGAGTGGCGCAGCCGGTTGGGTAAGCCCGAGATGGCGCACGGCGCGTTCGGGGAGAATTTCACCGTCGCCGGGTTGGACGAAGCAACGGTCTGCATTGGCGACACCTATGTCATCGGCACGGCACGCGTACAGGTCTCGCAACCGCGCGCGCCGTGCTGGAAGCTCTCGCGCCGCAACGGTGTGCCGGCGTTGCACCTGCTGGTGCAGCGCACCGGGCGTGGCGGTTGGTATGCCCGCGTGTTGCAGCCCGGGGTGGTCGAGGCTGGGCTGCCGTTGTTGCTGGAGGAGCGGCCGTTCCCGCAGTGGACGGTGCAGCGGGTGAACGATGTGCTCTACCGCAGGGAGGCGGACCCGGCCGTGCGCGCCGAGCTTGCCACCTGCCCACTCTTGTCGCCCACCTGGCGGCGCATCTTCAGCACGAGCGCACAGGACGACGACGCTGAGTAGTGGGCAAGCCGTGCTTTTGACAGGGTGCGTGTCGCCGCCTACCATCCGCCAAGCTCCCGAAACCCATGCGCCAGGAACCGAAAGTGACGACAGAGGACAATGGAATACGCGCTCTCACCGGCCATGCGCGCGCTGCGTGCCCGCGCTCGGGCGTTTGCTGAAACGGTGCTCTATCCCCTGGAGATCATCTGCGATGAGCAGGATGGCCTGCCGCCGGAACTGGAACTGGCGGCGCGCCAGGCAGCGCAAGCCAGCGGGTTCTTCGCGCCGAACGTGCCGGTGGCCGATGGAGGCGCGGGCCTGAGCATCTTCGAGCAGGTGATGGTGGAAGAAGGCATTGGCCGGGCAACCGGCATGCTTTGGGCCGTGGTCTGGCGTCCATCGAACGTGCTGTTGCAGGCCACGCCGGAGCAGAAGCAGCGTTACCTGCACCCCTGGGCACGCGGCGAGCGCCGTGGCTGTTACGCCATCACCGAACCGGGGGCTGGCTCCGATACCAGCCAGTTGGCGACGACGGCACAGCGCGAGGGGGATGGGTTCCGCATCAGCGGCGAAAAGTGGTTTGCCACCGGCGGCGATGTCGCCAGCTTCTTCATGGTTGTCGCGCACGTGCCGGACGAGACCGGCCCACGCCCGACGATCTTCTTCGTCGATCGCAATGCGCCGGGGGTGCGTTTCGCGCGTGAACCGCGCTTCACCCACGCCAGCGTGTACGGTCATCCGGTGGTGGTGTTCGACGACGTGCGGGTGAGCCAGGACGATATTCTGGGGGATGTTGGGCTGGGTATGGAACTGACCCGCGACTGGTTCCGCGAGGAACGGCTGATGATCGCCGCGCGCTGCCTCGGCGCGGCGGAGCGGGCGCTCGAACTGGCGCTGGCCTGGGCGCAGGAACGGCATGCCAGCGGGCGGCCGCTGATCGAGCACCAGGCGATCGGTGGCATGTTGGCCGATTCGGCCACCGAGCTGGCTGCCGCGCGCGCGTTGACCTACAACGTCGCCTGGGAGATCGACCAGGGGCTGGATATCCGCACAGCACACGGCAAGGCGGCCATGGTCAAACTGTTCGCGTCGGAAATGGCCGGCCGGGTTTGCGACCGGGCGGTGCAGGTGCTGGGCGGCCGGGGCTATATGCGCGAGCACCCGGTCGAACGGCTCTGGCGCGACACCCGCGTCGACCGCATTTGGGAAGGCTCCAGCGAGATCCAGCGCCTGATCATCGCCCGTGGCCTCGCCCGGCGGGGGGTAACGACACTGACGGGGTGAGGCGGGTGCATTTCAAATGGCCCACAGCGGGCGATTGCGGTACTGTGGAGCGCCGACACACGCCCTTCCGTGCCAGCCATGTTGGCGCACGGGCTTAGTTCGCAGATTTGACCGCTGGGGTACACTCGGTTCAAGGTCGCGCATGGTTCAACAGCGCAACCAACAACCGACGATCAGCGCAGCCCGCGCTGCCACACGATGGCATCCCGCCTTGCGGCTACCCCGTCGCGCCACGTTCTGACTGGCGGCGACGCGCACCCTCCCCAGTTGCACCCTTCGGGTAGTCCCTCCGGACGATTCGCCCCGCGAACGCTCCACCGGCATTGCGCCTGGCGGCCTGCCGGTGTGAGCGAACCCCTGAAGGGAGTAGCCCAATGTCAAACGACTTCCCCGCCTGCGGGCGCTGCCGAGTCGTGATCGAGCGGGTCCGCCCGGCGATCGACAGTGGCCGCTTCCCGATCAAACGGGTCATCGGCCAGGAGGTAGCAGTCGAGGCGGATATTTTCGCAGATGGGCATGACCAGATATCTGCCATGTTGCGCTTCCGCCCAGTACGCGGCCAGTGGCAGGAGGTCCTGCTCCACCCGCTGGGCAACGACCGCTGGCGGGGCGCGTTCGTGGCCGATGCCTTGGGGTTGTGGGAATACAGCATCGTCGCCTGGGTCGACCGGTTCCTCAGTTGGAGGCATGACCTGGCCAAGCGCGTTGCGGCTGGGCAGGATGTGCGGGTGGACCTGCAGATCGGCGCGGCGCTGGTGGAGCAGGCGGCAACCCATGCGTGTTCGGCGGATGCGGAGCAGTTGCGCGCCCTGGCGCGCGCGCTCACCGATGGGGTCGATGGCGTGTCAATCGCCCAATCTCCCGAGCTGGCGCTGCTGATGACCCGCAATGCCGCTCGCGCACATGCAGCGCACGTCACCCCGCCGCTGCCTGTGGTCGTCGAGCCGTTGCGGGCTGGGTTCAGCGCCTGGTACGAGCTGTTCCCCCGCTCGCTCGCCACCATTCCCGGTACACACGGCACGCTGGCCGATGTCGAACGGGTGCTGCCGGAGATCGCCGCGCTGGGCTTCGATGTGCTGTATCTGCCGCCGATCCACCCAATAGGCCGCGTCCAGCGCAAAG
>QEUZ01000164.1 GCA_003577355.1 Chloroflexota bacterium
CTGAACCTGTTCCACGCCGTGCGGGCGATTCAGGCAGCGACGCCGCACATGCAGGCGCGCGGTGGCGGCAGCGTCGTGATCATCGCCTCAATCTCCGGCTGGAAGCCCGGCCCACGCGCCCACTACGGCGCCGCCAAGGCGGCCGAGATCTTCCTCTCCGGTTCGCTGGCCTGGGAGCTTGCGCCATACAACATCCGGGTCAACACCGTCAGCCCCGGCAGCACCAAGTTCCCCGGCGGCGGTTGGGAACGCTATCAGGCAGCCCAGCCGGAGGTATTCGGGGAGTTCGAGCGCAACGAGTTCCCCTCCGGGCGGCTCGGCACGCCGGAGGAGATCGCCGATGTCGTCACCTTCATCCTCTCCCCACGTGCCAGCTGGGTGAACGGCGCGAACATCCCCGTGGATGGCGCACAAGGGCGCCCGGATGTCTTTGCGCGACTGCGGGACGGCTAAACCAATCAACGAGCCATGTGTGAGCCGACGAGGAACATCACTCCGCCACGAGTTCGCCGATGGGAACGTTGGGGCCGGGCACCATCTCCAAGTTTGAGACATACCATTGACCTTCGACCCTCGTAAAGACGTAGCGCATCGCCGGGTCAGGCATGTAGTCGGCAGGCTGTCCCGCAAGATCCTCGTACGCGACCCATGCGGTAGCATGTTCACCATCGATCATCACTGCGAATAACGAACGAGGCGACCAGCCCCAGTCACTCCACTGATGTCTGGGCCGCGGAACCTCGAAGCCAGGCATGTTCTCGGCCGACGGAGCTCTGCCCTCTTGCGCAGCTTTTTCCTCTTCCTCGGCCCACGCATCTCGGCTACGCTCGTTGTCGAGCACGATCGCTGTGTACGCGGATAGCAATCCTGTCTCGTCGCCTACCGGGTCAGGCGCTGCTGCGTCCAACGCGAGGCGAACATCCTCACGTGATACCCGAGAGAGCACTACTCCGTACTCGGGATGCAACTGCACAGTAGCATCGTTGTAGAACACCGTAGGAAACGACGACGGGTCACCAGTGACGTCAGCCAGAAAGATCGCGTATTCCGCCCGCTCCACGAGCTCCGCCAAGGTCGCTACCTCATCAGCGCTGGCGGGATGTGGCCCTGTTCCACTCGCCCCTTGAGGACTCCTGATAACAACCGCGACGATTGCTGTCGCGGCACACACGAGATAGGCAGCCCTGAACAGAGAAGCCATGTCCAAACTCCTTCTATGGGTTGCAGTTGCCGTTGCTGCTACAAACATGGATCTTCCACACGGTCGCCACCCCATAGGCCCAATGTTGGTCGTATCGAACATGGTATCGGTTCGGTGTGTGCTGGTTTGCGTATGGGATCAGCGTGCCTTCCTCGTTGCGCAGTTCAGTGACGATTCGAGAGTGGGTTGCTGGCCCGCTCGTTGGGGGGCCGACGGAGTCGTAGGAATAGAAGTCTCCTACTTTCAACCCTGTCCAGTACAGTTGCGGCTTGAACCTCCAGTCGATGTATCTGTAGGCGTGATTTACCAATCCCGAACCCTGAGATGGAGGGGTCGACGGTGGGACCATGGCGCGAATCCAACTATCAGCGTAGTCAGGGCTATCCCACCACCATGCATCTTGATCTGCGCCGTTCCCTGTGAAGATCTCGGTAAGGCCACCAGCGTAAAGGGCCTGAGAAACGTAGTTTGTACAGTCATTGATTTCACCGTAGCTGGTGGCGTTGATGTAGTAGTGCGGGGCACCCGTGTTGACGCTATTCCACCACTGATCCGCGTACTGTCTTGCCGCAGCGCCGTTGTAGGCGGCTGCGGAGCCGATGTTCGCGAAGACTCCAATCCACGCGAACAAGATGGCGAAGGTGAGACATACCACGCGAGTGTATAGGGGTGTAGAGCGCATGCTGAGTTCCCCTTCAGGTAGAGACACGCCAGAAACACAGGTTGAAAATCTGTCGCATGTCAACTCTCCAGGCAGCTAGACAAGTGTGGACAGTTGAAGGCAAATTCACTGCGTATGTAGCAGAGTACCTCTATGCCGAGATGGCAATATAGTGCGTGTTCAAGATATTGGGGAAGATTCTTGCCTGCTACTTGTACGCATCAGGCTATTGATTTCATCGCGAGCTCAGCCGGTTGCCGGAAGGAACTTGTAGCATCGCTTTCGTCAAGCCCAGATGCTTCAAGGCCAAGCGATATGAGCGATCAACGGTACTTCTATCGCATTCTGGCAACCTGCTTCATTCCAAGTGGGACGTTGGCAGAAAGTGCCGCCGCGCTGGGTGGGGCGGAGCTGCTGGTCGCTAACGCCGGCGGCATCGCCGGATGTCAGTTGTACCCCTTGCATATATCCGTATCTTTGCATATTCTCATATGGCATGTTCGTGGCGGATGCTCGGGGGTTGGTGTGCTCCAGACATTCAAGGCGGAACTGTTCAAGGCGCTCGGGCATCCCGTGCGTATCCGCATTCTGGAACTGCTGCGTAACGGCGAGCAGACCGTTTCGGAGCTCCAGGCGCAACTGGAGATCGACCCGTCGTCGGTCAGCCAACAACTGGCGGTGCTGCGCAACCGGCAGCTCGTTGTGGGGCGTAAGCAAGGCACCAGCGTCTACTACTCCGCCGTCGACCCGCAGGTGTACGACTTGCTGGACGTGGCGCGTGCCATGTTCAATCGCCATCTGCTGACACTACAGGCCATGGCGGACGAGGACGACGCCCTCGCGCTCGATCTGCCCCACGGCACAACCGGCCCAGCAGAAACTGCATCCGCCGGATGAGCAACACGTTGCTGCTCATTGCGCCGCTGGTCTATTTCCTTCTGGCGGTCCCGGTGGCGCTGGTCGCACAGCGCTGGCGCGTGCTACCGGCTGCGCTCATCGCGCTCGGCGGCGTCGCCGGTGCGCTGGCCTCCCTCTGGGTCTTGCGCGAGAGCGAGGTCATCACGCTGGCCGGCTGGCAGATCGCCCCGTTCGCCCAGTTCAGCGTGCGGCTCGATGCGCTCGCGGCGTTCTTCGTCGGGGTCATCTGCTTGCCAGCCGTCGCGGTTGCGATCTACGGCATCGGGTACCTGAACGCGGCCGGGGCCGACCATCAGCACGCGCCACCAGCGGCGATCGACGCCCTACTGGCGGCGTTCCTGGCGGCAATGACCCTGGTGGTGCTGGCGGACAACGTCTTCAGCTTCCTGATCGCCTGGGAGCTGATGTCGCTGGTCTCCTTCTTCCTGGTCATCGGCGACGGCAGGCAGGCCACCGCCCGGCGGGCCGGCTTCATCTATATTGTCATGACCCATATCAGCGCCGGGTTTCTGCTGCTGGCCCTCCTGCTGCTGGCGCGCCAGGCCGGTGGGTTCGAGTTCGCGCAGCTGCGTGCGGCGACCGGCGGGCTGGACGGCTGGGAACGCAACGCCGTGTTCGGGCTGGCGCTGGTCGGCTTCGGCACGAAGCTTGGGCTGATCCCTCTCCACGTGTGGCTGCCGCGCGCCCACCCAGCCGCGCCGAGCCACATTTCCGCCCTGATGTCCGGCGTCATGGTGAAGACGGCGATCTATGGGCTGGTGCGGGTCATTTGGGAGTTCGCCGGGCCGGGGCCAGCCTGGTGGGGCGGCCTGCTGATGGCGCTCGGCGCCATCTCCGCCGTGCTTGGCATCCTCTATGCCTTGATGGAACGCGACCTCAAGCGCATGCTGGCCTACTCCACCGTGGAGCACGTCGGGATCATCACCATCGGGGTCGGGGCAGCGGCGCTGGCTGCCAGCAAGGGCCACCCGACCGTCGCCGCGCTGGCGCTCACCGCCGCGCTGGTGCACCTGTACAACCACAGCGTCTTCAAAGGCTTGCTCTTCCTCGGCGCCGGGGCGCTGCAGACCGGCGCCGGCACACGCGACCTGGAACGCATGGGCGGGCTGATCCGGCGCATGCCGAAAACGGCGCTGTGTGTGCTGATCGGCGCGCTGGGGATTGCCGCCGTGCCGCCGCTCAGCGGCTTTGCTGGGGAGTGGCTGCTCTTCCAGGGTTTGCTCGACCTCGGCGCGAACGTGAACTCCGCGACAATCGGCCTGCTGGTTGCGTTGGCGGCCGGGGCGCTGGCGCTGACCGGGGCGCTGGCGGTGGCAGCGTTCGTGCGCGCCTTTGGGGTGGGGTTTTTGGCGCAGCCACGCAGCGCAGGGGCAAGCGCGGCGCGGGAGGTCCCCACCTCGATGCTGGCAGGCATGGCATTGCTGGCCGCGAGCGTCATCGCGATGGGGCTTGCCGCCGCTGGCGTCGTGCGCATGGTGCGCCCGGTAACGACCGGGCTGGTCGGGACCCACGCCACCCCGGCCCTCGGCGAAGGTAACGTCTTCAACGCTGGCTGGCTCAGTGGAGCATACGCACCGTGGGCGGTGGTGGCCGGGCTGGTGGCCGTGGGGGTGTTGCCCTGGCTCGTGGCGCGGCTCCTGGGCGGGGCGGGGCGCGAACGGGTCGCGCCACCGTGGGTCTGCGGGGTGGACCTGGAACCGCGCATGCAATATTCCGCCACCGGCTTTGCCAAACCGATCCGCCTCATCTTCCAGGCCGTCATCCGCCCCCAGCGCACGGTGGATGTCGACCGGCCAATTTCCGCCTACTTCGTCTCCAGCATCCGCTACGACGAACAGCTTCACCCGATCTACGAGCGCCACCTTTACCAGCGTGGCGTGGCAGTGCTCGTCGGCGCATCGCGCCGCATCCGCACGCTGCAGAGTGGCTCGATCCGCGCCTACATCGCCTACATCTTCCTCACGCTGCTGGTCGTCCTCACGCTGACACGCCTGCTGTAGGGGGGCGACGATGGATTGGCTGCTGCTGGCCCTGCAGATCCCACTGATGCTCTTGCTGGCCCCGTTGGTGCAGGGGATCATCAAGACGAGCAAAGCCCGCTGGCAAAGCCGGCGCGGGCCAGGGGTGCTGCAACCCTACCGCGACATCGCCAAGTGGCTCAGCCGCGAGAGCGTCGCTTCCGACCAGGCGTCCTGGATCTTCCGCGCCGCGCCGCCGGTCTATGCTGCCGCGATCCTCTTTGCCGCACTGCTGGTGCCGACGCTGGAGCGCCGTTCACCGCTGCCTGCTATCGCCGATGCCATCGTCTTCGTCGGGCTATTCGCTCTGGCGCGCTTCTGGCTGGCGATCGCCGCACTGGATACCGCCAGCAATTTCGGCGGCATGGGGGCGAGCCGGGAGGTCGCGTTCGCGGCGCTGGTGGAACCGGCGCTCCTGCTGGTGCTGTTTGCGGTGGCGCTGCCGGCTGGCTCAACCTCCTTCAGCGCGATGGTCGGTGATGGCTGGCCGGGTGCAGCAGCCGTGCCGGCGTTCGCTGCACTGCTGGTTGTCACTATTGCCGAAACCGGGCGTGTTCCGGTCGACAACCCCGACACGCACCTGGAGCTCACGATGATCCACGAAGGGATGCTGCTGGAATACAGCGGCCGTCCACTCGGGGTCATCCACTGGGCCACCCAAGTGAAACAGCTGGCGTTCCTCTCGCTGCTGGCCGCGCTCTTCTTCCCCTGGGGCATGGCCGACGCCGGAAGCCGGGCGCCGCTGGCGCTGCTGCTCGGGTTGCTGGCCTGGTTCGTGACGGTTGTCGTGTTGGGACTGCTGCTGGGTGTTATCGAAACCGCTTACGCCAAGCTGCGCATCTTCCGTGCCCCGGACCTGATCGGGGTCGCCAGCGTGCTGGGCGTGTTGGCGGTCATGCTCACCTTCGTGGTGGAGGGCTAGAGTGGACGCACTCCTCACGCTGGAACAGGCTGGCAACGCGATCGATGTCGCGGCCCTCAGCCTGCTTGGCTTGGCACTGGTCAGCCTGCTGGTGCAACGCCTCGAAACCGCGATCATCCTGCTTGGCTTACAAGGGGTACTGTTGGGGGTCGCCTCCGGCGCGGCCGCGCTGGAAGAGATGGCCTGGCGTCCGTGGGCTGCCTTCCTGCTCGCGGTGCTGGTGAAGGCGGTTGCGATCCCGGTCATCCTCTGGTTTGTCCTCGGCAGGGTTGCCGGCCGCCACGAGGTGGAGACAGTCATCCCCCTGAAGCTCGCCTTCCCGGTCGGCATTGGCCTGGTGCTGCTGGCCTACTGGATCGCCGAGCCGTTCACGACCGGGACACTCGGCGCAGAGGGGTTCGCGGCGGAGAACGCCGTCCCAGCGGCGCTCGGCCTGCTGCTGCTCGGCGCGTTCACGATGGCGACCCGCAAGAAGGCGCTGACCCAGGTGATCGGCCTGGTGACGATGGAAAACGGCATCTACCTGGCCGCCGTCGCCGCCACCCGTGGCCTGCCGCTGGCGGTCGAATTCGGCATCGCGCTGGACGTGCTCACCGGCGTGGCGCTGATGGCGCTCGTTACCCACGAGATCAACCGGTTGATCGGCGGGATCAACGTCGACCGTCTGCGAGCGTTGCGATGGTAGTGGTAGCCCTCACCCCCCGTCCCCCTCCCCCTCTCCCGTCCCCACGGGCGAGGGGGTGTTTCGTGCGCTGTTGGGCTGTTCCGCCCCAACTTCCAGCCTCTCAACGCCAACGAGCACTCACCCCTGTATCCACTGGACACCCCCCTCTCCTCACGCGAGAGGGGGGCCGGGGGGGTGAGGTCTGGCCGTCCCCACGGGCGAGGGGGTGTTTCGTGCGCTGTTGGGCTGTTCCGATTGAACTGCCGGTGCTCCAAGACGTGACAAGGACTCACCCCCGCAGCTATTGGACACCCCCTCGCCCGTGGGGACGGAAGAGGGGGACGGGGGGTGAGGGCCGCCCCCCATGCTGATCCTCCTCCTGCTCACACCACTCATGACCGGCGTCGCCTGCCGGCTGCTCTACCGACGGCAGAAGGCGATGGAGGCCGTCAACGCCCTTGGGGCGCTCGTGATGTTGGGGCTGACGGCCGCCGTCGTGGTCGTCGTGGTCGCCGTCGCACAAGACGGCCCGCGCAGGGCGGCCTGGGACATCTTCTATGTCGATGCGCTCTCGGCGGTGATGCTGGCGACGGTTGCGCTGCTCGGAACAGCAGCGGCGCTGGTATCGATCGGCTATCTGCGACGGGACCTGGACGCGCGCAACGTGCCGGAGGGCCGGCGCGGCCTGGGCTGGTACTACCTCGGCCTGCACGCCTTCCTCTGGACGATGCTGGCGACCGTTTCAGTCGAAAACATCGGGCTGCTCTGGGTCGGCATCGAGGCGACGACACTAGCCTCGGCCCTGCTCGTCGGGTTCTACCGCACGCCGGAGGCGCTGGAAGCCGCCTGGAAGTACGTCATCCTCTGCACCATCGGCATCACCTTCGCCCTGTTCGGCGTGCTGCTGCTCTACTACGCCTCAGTGCAATCCGGCACATCCAGCCTGAACTGGACGACCCTGAGCGCCAATGCCCAGGCGCTGGATGCCGACATGCTGCGTCCCGCGTTCATCTTCATCCTGATCGGCTTCGGCGCAAAGGCTGGGTTCGCGCCGCTGCACACCTGGCTGGCGGATGCCCATTCCCAGGCTCCCTCGCCGATCAGCGGGGTGCTCTCCGGGGTGCTGCTGGCCTGCGCCCTCTACGGCATCCTGCGGGTGCATGCGATTACCAGCGTCGCCATTGGGGGCAACTTCTCCAGCAACCTGCTCCTGGGTTTCGGGGTGCTTTCGGTCGCCGTTGCTACGCCGTTCATCATTGTCCAGCGCGACCTGAAACGCCTGCTGGCCTACTCCAGCGTCGAGCACATCGGGCTGATGGCGGTCGGCTTCGGCATCGGCGGTGCGCTCGGAACCTACGCCGCGCTCCTGCATCTGGTCAACCATGCTGCCACCAAGGGGGCGCTGTTCTTCGTTACCGGTGATGTCGTCCAGCGTTACGGTGCGCGGAAGATCAGCGCAATTCGCGGTGTGCTGCGGGCCGCTCCGCTCACCGGCTGGCTCTTCCTGCTCGGGCTGTTCGCAATCACCGGCGCACCGCCGGCAGGGGTCTTCATCTCGGAGATCGCGGTGGCAGGTGCTGGTCTCTCCGGCGACCGGCTGCGCATCGCCGCGACGATCGTCGTCATGCTCCTGCTGGGGCTGATCTTCGCCGGCATGCTCGCCCACGGCATGCGCCTGCTCTACGGCACACCGTCGCGGATGCGCGGCCACGGCGAGGCCAACCGCACCTGGCGCAGCGACCTGCCCTGGCTGGCCGGCCTTGCGCCACTTCTCCTCGTCATCGTGCTCTTCGGCGTCTATGTGCCCAGCCCAGTCTCCGACCTGCTGGACGACGCGGTGGCGGTGCTGACGCCCCTCTCCGGAACGGCAGGTCGGTAATGTCGCACGCCATTGACGGTCACCATGACGGCGAGCTCGAACGGCGCATGTCCAACGAAACACGCTTCGCTGTCGCGCCGGACACGCTCCCGAACGCCTGTCTTGCCGTCGTCGAACACCTCAACGCCCGCCTGGCGCTGATGGTGGGCGAAGACGAGCGCGCCAGCAGTGGCATGTTCCGCCTCAGCTACACCTTTGCCGTCGCTCAGGGGCAATGGCTCACTCTGGAAACGCTGATCGACCCGGCAGAGCCGGCCTTCCCCTCGGTGACGCCGCTGGTCCCGGCTGCCCACTGGTACGAACGCGAAGTGCAGGACATGTTCGGCCTCACCGCTGTCGGCCACCCCGACCCGCGCCGCCTCGTCCACCACGACGACTGGCCCGACGGCCTCCACCCCCTGCGCAAGGACTTCGACCCCAGCCTGCCGGTCCCTCGGGTGGACCGCCCGGCTGAAACGTTCCACACCCTGCACGGTGAAGGTTTTGTCGAAATCCCGGTCGGCCCGATCCATGCCGGGGTGATCGAGCCGGGGCACTTCCGTTTCGCGGCGGTCGGCGAGGCCGTTTTCGACCTGCAACCGCGCCTCTTCTACACCCATCGCGGCATCGAGAAGCTGGCCGAGGGCAAGACCCCGGCCCAGGTGCTGCAACTGGCCGAACGGGTGTGCGGCGCCTGCTCCTGCTCCCACGGGGTGAGCTACAGCCAGGCGGTCGAAACACTGGCCGGCATCGAGGTCCCGCCGCGCGCCGCTGCAGTACGCACCCTGTACCTGGAACTGGAACGGCTCTACAACCACCTCGGCGACCTCGGCAACATCTGCGCCGGAGTCAGCTTCGCCGCTGGCGCATCGTTCGGCGCGCAACTGAAGGAAGCCGTCCAGCGGCTCAACGAACGGGTGGCTGGCAACCGCTTCCTGCACGGCGTCAACCAGATCGGCGGCGTGCGGCGCGACCCCAGCGCCAGCGACCTGCACGACATCGCCGCGACGACCACCCATATCGCAACCGAGTTCCGCAGCTTCATCGAGATGATGCTGAGCAGCGACACCGTGCTGGAGCGACTGAAGACCACTGGTTTCCTGCCAGCCGCCACGGCACGGGCGCTCGGGGCGGTCGGCGTGGCGGCGCGCGCCAGCGGGGTTGATGTCGACAGCCGCCGCGACCACCCGCACGCCGGATACCCAGCCCTGCCGATGCCCACGCCGGTCGTCGTGCGCAGTGAGGGGGATGTCTACGCCCGCGTGCTGGTGCGCAGCGACGAGATCCTCGCCACACTCGCCATGATCCGCGCCGTGCTGGACACCTTGCCGGATGGCCCGGCCGCCGTCTCCCCCGGCCGGGTCCCCGGTGGACGCGCCGCCTTCGCCGTCAGCGAATCGCCACGGGGCGAAAACATCCACTTCGTGCGCACCGCCCCAGACGGCACGATCGAGCGCTACCGGGTACGTTCCGCCAGCTACCCCAACTGGCCGGCGGTAGCAGCGTGTGTACCGGGCAACATGGTCCCGGACTTCCCAGTGATCAATAAGAGCTTCGAGTTATGTTATGCCTGCCTCGACCGCTGACCGTGCCGCGAAGGGCTGCGCAGCATGCTGAACATCTTCCGCCGCGCCATACGCACCGGAGTCGTCACCACCGGCTACCCGGACACCCCGGAACCGGCGCCACCTGCCTATCGCGGCCAGGTGCATCTACACCTGGCCGCCTGCACCGGCGACGCTGCCTGCGCGCGCGTCTGCCCTAGCGCTGCAATCAGCGTCGAGCACAGCCCGGTTGGCGGCTGGACCTGGACGCTGGACGACCGGCGCTGCGTCTTCTGCGGGCTGTGCAGCGAGGCCTGCCCTACCGGCGCACTCAGCCTCTCCAACGAATACGAGCTGGCTGCCCGCAAGCCGGAGGACCTGCTCACCCGCGTCACCTTTCGCGCTGGAGGGACTGCACGATGAGCGTGCCGCTGCTGCTTGAACCACGCACCCGCGACACCACCGATGCCCTGGCGGCGCGGTTGAGCGCGAGAATTGCCCGCCTGCTGCGCCGTTCCCTGCATATCCGCCACCTGGACGCCGGTTCCTGCAACGGTTGCGACTGGGAGATCCAGACCCTGCTCGGCCCGGTCTACGACATCCAGCGGCTCGGCATCGACATCGTCGCCTCCCCGCGCCACGCCGACATGCTGCTTGTCACCGGCAGCGTCACCCGCAACCTGGAGCGCGCCGCCCGCGCCACCTACGAGGCGATGCCGCAGCCCGGCCTGGTCGTCGCCGTCGGCGCCTGCGCCTGCGGCGGTGGGGTACTACACGGCAGCTACTGCACGGCCGGTGGGGTCAACAACGTGCTGCCGGTCGATGTCTACATCCCCGGCTGCCCACCACGCCCCCACGCCCTGCTGCACGGCCTGCTCGTCGCCCTCGACCGGCTGGACCCGCGCATCGCCGCGGCGAACGTCACCGTCGACGTCCCACAGCCCTGACCGGCGCCGGCACGAACCACCCCACGCGGTCGATGTTCTCATCAACGACGTCGACCCAACCCGCTTGGATGACATTGATGCCCCACGGGTCTCTGAGCTGGCCATTGCTGGACCCGGGCGCGGCGAGACAACGCATCCTCGCAGTGGGTAATGTCGGATCGCCGCTGGCGGGTTATGCGTACTCGACACGCATGACACACGCCATATCCAGCGGCGACCGTTGCGCCTGAGCCGTGCTAATGTACGCCGCGCTTCTGTTCGCGGTGAGGAGATTTCTAGGTGCGAAACATCGATGCAACCACGGTACGGCGGAGCGCACTGGCCTTCGTCGTGCTGTTCGGCGTCATCAGCCTGTGCGGCGACATTGTCTACGAGGGTGCGCGCAGTATCACCGGCGGGTATCTCGAAACGATGGGGGCGAGCGCGTTCGCTGTCGGGGTCGTCGCCGGGTTCGGCGAGCTCGTCGGCTACGGGCTGCGCCTCGTCTCCGGCTACGTCAGCGACCGCACCGGCCGCTACTGGGCGATCACGATCTTTGGCTACGGGTTGACGATGGTCGCCGTGCCGCTATTGGCTCTCGCCGGCCGCTGGGAGCTTGCCGCACTGCTCATCATCCTGGAACGCACCGGCAAAGCGATCCGCACCCCCGCGCGCGACGCGATGCTCTCCCACGCAACGGCCCAGATCGGCCGTGGCTGGGGCTTCGGCATCCATGAGGCGCTCGACCAGGTCGGGGCAACCACTGGCGCGCTCTTCGTGGCCGCGGCCGTCGCCGTGGGGAGCTACGAAACCGGCTTCGCCGTGCTCGCCGTGCCGGGGCTGCTGGCGATGGGCATCCTGTTCATGGTCTGGAGACGCTACCCCAACCCGCGCGACTTGGAGCCAGCGGCGCCCGCCCTCACCACCACCGGCTTCCCACGCCGCTTCTGGATCTACCTCGCCGCCGTCGGACTCGTCGCCGCCGGGTTCGCCGATTTCCCGCTGATCGCCTTCCATTTCCAGCGCGAGTCGGTTGTGGCGGAACACGTTATCCCGCTCTTCTACGCTGCGGCAATGGCGGCCGATGCACTAGCGGCGCTCGTCTTCGGGCGGTTGTACGACCGGCTTGGCCTGTCGATCCTCCTGTTGGCCATAGTGCTCTCGGCCGGGTTCGCCCCACTTGTCTTCCTCGGTGGTCCTGCACTGGCGCTCCTCGGCATGATCAGCTGGGGCATCGGGTTGGGGGCGCAGGAATCGATCATGCGCGCGGCAGTCGCGCCGATGGTGGCCGCCGAACGGCGCGGCACCGCCTACGGCATCTTCAACACCGGCTACGGGCTGGCCTGGTTCCTCGGCAGCGCGACGATGGGCTTGCTCTACGGCATCTCACTGCCCACGCTGATCGTCCTGTCGATGGCCCTGCAGCTTGCTGCGCTGCCGCTCGTCGCGCGCGCAGGGAGCGCCCGGGCCACGCCAGCCTGACGCGCGCCGACGAGATGACAGATCGGGTAGGATTCCGCCATTCCGCACACCTGCACGCGAGCGATCGGGACCGAACCATGGGCCAGCAAGCACAAAACATCTCCGGCAACGGCGCAGAGTCACAAGCGGTCCCGGCAACGGTGCAACCGCCCGCACCGAAACCGCGCACGACCGATCGCAAGCATGTGTTCGTCGATGGGGCCTATCCATACTCCCGCAAGCTGCGCGAAGCGGACTACCTGAAACAGCTCCGCGAGCTGCAGATCGAACTGGTCAAGGTCCAGAACTGGGTGAAGGAGACCGGCGAAAAGCTCGTCGTCATTTTCGAAGGGCGCGACGCCGCCGGCAAAGGGGGCGCGATCAAGCGCTTCATGGAGTACCTGAACCCACGCGGCGCGCGGGTGGTGGCGCTGGGCACCCCAAATGAAACCGAGCGCGGCCAGTGGTACTTCCAGCGCTACATCGCCCAGCTCCCGACCTCCGGTGAGATCGTCTTCTTCGACCGCTCCTGGTACAACCGCGCCGGAGTAGAGCGCGTCTTCAACTTCTGCACGCCGGTTGAATACCTCGAATTCATGCGCCAGGCGCCGGAGCTGGAACGCATGCTCGTCAACAGCGGCATCCGGCTCTTCAAGCTCTACTTCTCGGTCAGCCGCGCCGAGCAGGTGCGCCGCTTCGACGAGCGCAAGACCGACCCGCTGAAGCACTGGAAGCTCAGCCCAATCGACCTGGCATCGCTGGGCCTCTGGGAGGAGTACACCGACGCCAAGGAGGCGATGTTCTTCTACACCGACACCGCCGACGCCCCCTGGACGATCATCAAAGCCGACGACAAGCGCCGCGCGCGGATCAACGCCATCCGCGCCGTCGTCCACACCCTGCCCTACACAGAAAAGGACACCGCGGTCGCCTGCCCACCCGACCCGCTGATCGTCGGCTCGGTCGCCGAGTTCTTCGCCCCCAACGACCGCGTCATCACCAGCGCGCGGCGGCGCTAGCGGGAGCAGCCGCACCCCGCCAGGTCACCAGCGAAACGCTCGCCGCCGCCCCCAACGCCGTCTCGTCGCCGCGGAACGAGTGCTGGCATCGCGCAATCAGCAACGCAACCCACCGGCGCACGCAGCCCAATCGATGAGGCCGAGCGATTGCATGCGCCCTCGGAGCAGCGCGTGTGCTGCCATGTGGCTCGCATGCACGCGGGGCTCAGCAACCCACCAGTGACCGCGACATGACCGTGGCGAAACGGTTCGCTGGGGCCGCACCGGCTCGCCGGGCGATCGGTCTGCGCACCCGCTGGCATGCGGCCGGTGGCGCTGGCCGGCTCGGCCGTATCTGCGTCAGGCCGGAGAAGCTCGCCCAAGCACGATCCGGCATCTCCCCGATCGCCAATGTGCTGGACGCCATCGACCTGCCGCCAGCCAAGGCAACAACGCGCGCTAGCTACCCATGCCGCCCCGCCCGCAGGTTGCCGATTGCCTCGTGGGCGGCGTTGTGGCCGGGGGCGCCCATGACGCAGCCGCCGGGCCAGGCGCCGCTGCCGCAGAGGTAGAGGCCGCGGATCGGGCCTTCGTAGGTCTTGCTGCCGGGTACCGGGCGCATGTCGAAGGCTTGTTCCGGCACCAGCTCCCCTTGGAAGATGTGGCCGCCGGTCAGGCCAAAGCGCGCTTCGATGTCCGGCGGGCCGAGCACCTGACGCGCGATCACCGCGCCGGGCAGGTTGGGGGCGAACTCGCCGAAGCGGTTGATCGCGTGGTCGGCGATCTCGTCGCGGCGTTCGTCCCAGCTGCCCTCGGCCAGGGTGTAGGGGAAGAACTGGGTGAAGATCGAGATCGTGTGCTTGCCCTCCGGCGCGACGGTGCGGTCCACTGCCGATTGCGCATGCACGCTGAAGAAGGGGTAGTTGCTCGGCCGGCCGTTGCGGGCGTCTTCGTAGGCCGTCTGCAGGTAGTCGATCGAAGGCGCGACGTGCACTCCGCCGGTGTGGCCGTAGCGGTAGTCGCGGCTGGCCAACACACTGTACTGCGGCAGCTCCGAGACGGCCAGGTTGATCTTCATCACTGGGGAGTCGATCTGGATGGCGTTGATGTCGCGGATGTACTGCTCCGGCAGCTCTTTCGGGTCGACGAGCTTCAGGTAGGTGCGCTTGGGGTCGGCGTTGGAGAGCACCGTCTTGCCCAGCACCTCTTCCCCGCTGGTCGTCACCACGCCGGTCGCCCGGCCATCGCGCACCAGCACCTGGGCTACTTCGACCCCTTCGCGGATCGTCACCCCTTCGATCTTCGCCACCCGGCCCAGCGCCTGGGTGACGGAGCCCATCGCGCCGCGCACATACGCCCAGGCCCCGCGCGCGCCGGTGGACATGCCCATGCTGTGGTAGAGCTTGACGTAGCCGGTGCCGGCGTCCATCGGGCCGCGGTTCGTGCCGATCAACCCCAGCGCACAGGTGCTGCCTTGCACGGCCGGGTGCTCGAAGAAGTACTCGGCCAGCTCGGCGACCGAACCGAGGATCACCTTCTGGAAGACATGCTCATCGCCGGGTCGGTTGAAGGCGGCGGCGAACTCGGCGAAGGACGGCGGGTTGCGCAGGATGAACTGGTCCATCACCTCGCAGGCGCGTTCCATCATCGCTTCATAGGCCGGGTAGTTGGCGGCGTCCTTCTTCGAGAACCGGCCGATCTCCTCAATGTAGCGGTCGTGCTCTTCCCAAGCGATCATCGACTCGCCCCCCGGCAGCGGGGTGAAGGAACGCGGGTTGCGCTTGATCAGCTCGATGCCGTGTTCCCAGAGGTCGAGCTCGTTGAGGATCTTCTGCGGCATGAGCGAGAGGACATACGAGCCGGTCGAAGCGATGTGCCCCGGCGCGCCTTCAATCTCTTCAGAGATCGCCGCACCGCCGATCGTGTGGTAGCGCTCCAGCACACACACGCTGAAGCCGGCCTTGGCCAGGTAGTTGGCGCAGACCAGCCCGTTGTGTCCCCCACCGATGATGACTGCATCGTATGTCGTCGCCATGTTCCCTCCGCGGCTGTCAACGATCAGCTGTCAGCTGTCAGCTGTCAGCGATCAGCAGTTTGGTTCGCGTTGTGATGTTGTGCGGGAGGGTAGCGCGAAATGCTGGTGGCGGCAATGGTAATGGACCTCTGTGTTGTCCTGTGTGTTGTATTGTTAGTCATAGTTCAGCAACCGACAGCGGAGGCTCTACATGGTGTCGGCTCACTCACAGACGACGCTTGCCATAGCAGAGGATCTGTATCAACTACCAGACAACGCCCGCGTCGAACTGATCCGAGGAGAGTTGATCGAGATGTCGCCGGCCAGTTTCGATCATGCCTGGATCTCGCAACGGATCGGCAGGGCGCTCGGCAACTTCGCTGAGCCGGATCTGGGTGCAGTTCTCGGGTCCAGTGCGGGATTCATACTCGAGCGGAACCCAGATACGTTACTTGAGCCAGACGTCAGCTTCGTCAGTGCCGAGCGGATTCCGAGTGATGCTCTCCGAAAGCGGTTTCCCGAACTGGCGCCAGATCTCGTTGTCGAGGTGCTCTCGCCATCCGAGCGCATGGTCGATGTGGCCAAGAAGGTAGAGATTTACCTTGCTACCGGCGTTCAAGTTGTCTGGGTCGTTGATCCGCAACGGAAGATCGTGCGTGTCCATACGTCTGGCCGAACAGCTCGCGTGCTGCGCGCATCGGCTGGCGACATCCTCGACGGCGGCGAGGTGCTGCCGGGCTTCGCGCTCCCGTTGGCGGACATCTTCGTCTAGCCGCGCGGTGCGCGT
>QEUZ01000165.1 GCA_003577355.1 Chloroflexota bacterium
GGCCGGCGGCAGCGTCTTCAACGGCGATCTCGATGCGCAGCACACCTGATGCAGAGTCGCCATCGACATGGCTGGAGTAGAACGCGACCCGCATCGGCAGGTTCCTCAGCGCATTCGCGGCAGTTCGTCGCAGCACACTGCCGAGCATCTTCCCATAAACTGCTGCGGGTGAGCATAGCCCCGGGGCGGCGGTTGCTGTGTCATGCCGGCTTCGGCGTCAGGTCCTTGTCTTCCATCTCCCACGTGTGGTCGAGGGTGTGGAAGGCGGTGTGGCGGATGAGGTAGCGCAGGGGCCAGGTGCGGGCCGGCTTACCCTCGGCGTGCAGCGTGCGGATGGCGGCAACGTAGGCGGCACGATGCTCGCGCAAGCCCTCGTCGGTCAGCAACGTCTCCAGCGGCTGGCGTATGCCCAGCTTTGGGGACCAGTCCAGTTCAGCGGCGAGGGTGTGGCGCACGATATGGTCGCGGTCGCGCCCGCCGCCACGTGGGCCGCGCTTCATCTCCGGAGAGACACGTGCACGCACCAGGTCGAAGTACGCCCAGGCAGCCTGCAACAGCGCCAGTTCGCGCTCGAGCTCCTGCGGCGCGACGGCCGCGTTGTCGCTGCTGGAGAATGCGAAGGAGATACCCCAGAAGTCGGTTGAGCCGGTACCGGCGTATTCCTCGACCACCTCGGCTCCGTCGACCACCGCGAACTCCTCGGCCATTCCGGCCAGCGCCGCCACCGGGGCATAGCGCGGAATGTAGGTCAGGAGGCGCTCCACGGCGGAAGCCGCGTCCTTTGCGCCGCGCGACAGCCCGGGCCAATCCGGCGCAACCGCCACCACCCGCTTACCTCGCGGTCCGACTTCCAGCGCTACCCGCATCGTTGCCGCCTCTCGTGGAACCCTTCCCCCGCTGCTCCTCTCTCCCGTGGCGACGGGCGAGGGGGGCTGGCGTGACGTTGGGCTGTTCCGATCTGTCGTCTGCCGTCGTTCGTTGAGCGCGGCCTCCAGTATTAGGTCTCTCCTTCGTGGGGACCGGAGGCGTTGGCTCAGGTTTCAATCGCAACTTGTCCGTGGTTGATGGCGTTGAAGAAGTCCTGCACCAGGCCAACTTCGTGCCAGTCGCGTTCGTCGTAGGGGTAGATGTCGCACTCGTGGAAGGTGTCCATAACCTTGATGCGCGTTTGCAGTGGCAGCAGCTCGACGAGGTTGGTGCAGTAGCGGCCGAGGAAGTTGAGCGCCATCTTCTGCAACGGCTCGATGTCGATCTGCGCCAGGCCGGGACACAGCCGCAACGCCTCATCTATGTTCCCGCGGCGGATCAGGAAGAGCAGGCGGTAGTCCAGCTCCGGCACGGCTCCGAAGGTGATCGGCTGCGTCGGGAACGGCGTATTCTGCAAATACGCGGGTATGGGAAGCCCAGCGTCGGCGTACAGCTCGCGGAAGATCAGCTCCTTGGTGTAGCGCTTGCGCTGGCCGGGGTAGTCCGAGCCCTCCAGCGCCGCCTCAATGCGCTCGGGGCCGAGGGTCATGAAGATCTTCGCGACGCCGGGGGTGGCGATGCCGCGCATGACATGCAGCTCGTCCAGACCACCGGCCTGGACAACGGCATCCTGACGGGTCCAGAGCTGCGGGCCGCCGTGACGCAGGCTCCCCAGGTTGGTACCTGGGTGGGCGATCGTGTGGCCGGTACTAAGCGTGGCGAGATCGAGGTAGTCGGCGTAGAGCAAGGGCGCCGCGCAGTTGAAGCGCCCCTCGCGGTCCCAGTGCCGGGCGCGCAGGTTCGTCACGCAGGTGACATCGCGGTGATACCTGCCATAGCCCCGCTCCTCGAAGGCGAAATGCCCGCCGTATGCACTGGTGATGACGACGAAATCGCCGTCGAACGCGCGGTTCATCACCAGCCAGGCAGCAGTGGAATCGACCCCGCCGCTGAAGGACAGGCCGGCCCGCCTGCCACGCTGGCGTGGTTCCAGGCTGGGGTCAACCGGCCCGACAGTCACTCCTTCGTAGTGGCTCTGGAGCAGCTCGGCGCAGCGGCTGGAAATCGGGAAGTTGAACTCGACCTCGTCGAAGCGCTCGCCAGCCAGCGTCATCAGCGCGGCGGCAACGCTGTCGTTGTGGCTGTGGAAGTCCGCTGGGACGCTGAAGGTCACCTCGTCGAGGACGGTTTGGCCGACCTCTGCGTCCTCGTAGGAAATCCAGATGTGCAGCAGGCCGTCGGCGTACGTGCCATCGACATGCCCGGATTCGAACATGATGCGCATCGCGTCGCTCGCTCACGCACGGCGCGCCCAGGTTTGGGTCGCAGCCCGCTGCAGAACCCCCAGCACAATGTCGATCTCGCGCCAGTCCTGCTCGTCGTAGGGCACGATGCCATAGGTATGCAACGCAGCAACCACCGGCGAGCGCAACGACAACGGGAGCAGATCGACTATGGGAGTACTGTACCGTTCAAGGTAGGTTTGCGCCAGGCCATCGAGCGGGCGCAGGTCGTGGCGGTCGAGCCTGAAGGTGATGCGCCCCGCCTCCCCACGGTAGCCATGCTTCAGTAAGAACAGCACGCGATGGTCACGGTCGGCATTCGTGCCCAACTGGTGACGTGCGGAGATGGAGCCGATGTCGCGCAGGTAGGGCGGCAGCGGCAAGCCGGCAGCCTGAAACATGGCCTGGAAGACGGCCTCCTTGGTGTAGCGCTTGGGGTTGCCAGGCCGTTCCGAGGCGGCCAAGGCGCCTTCGATGAGATGCTGCCCATCCTGCATCAGGATGCGCGAGACGCCGATCGTCGTGAGCGGACGCAGGGCATGGTACTCCTCCAACCCACCGGCGTTGAGCACTTCGTCCAAGCGGGTCCACTGGGCAGGGTTACCCAGGCACAGGCTCCCGAGGTACGTATCGGCGTGATGGCCGATGGTATGACCGGGCGCGACGCCAGCGAGGTCCAGGTAGTCGGCATACAGCAGAGGCACGGCGAAATTGAAGCGCCCGTAGCGGTCCCAGCGGCGCTCGCGCAGGTTGGTGCGACAGGTGACATCGGCAATGATCTGCGTGCGCCCAGCAGCTTCGTAGGCAAAGAAGCCGCTGTAGTCGTTGGTGATCGTCAGGAAGTCGCCACCCAGCGCGCGCCGCAGGAGCAGCCACAGCGCGCTGGAATCGCTGCCGCCGCTAAAGAGCATCGCCACCCTGCGCCCTGGCCGGCGTGGCTCCAGCGCCGGGTCGACGGGGCCGATCTCCCGCAAGCCGTAGAAACGCCCCAGGCGGGCAGCGCACGCAGCCGAGATCGGGAAGTTGAAGCCGACCCGATCGAACTGCTCACCGGCGAGGGTCAGCAGTGCGGCGGCGACGCTGTCGTTGTGGCTGTGGAAATCGGCCGGGACACTGAACCAGACCTCGTCCCAACGGGTCTGGCCGGCAGCCGTATCCTCAATGGCGATGCCGATACGCAACAGGCCCTCGGCTCCGGCCCCAGCCAGGTGGTTCGATGTGAAACTGATCCGCATGGCGGGCCGCCTTTCGCTGGGCAGCGCACGCCACCAGCAGCACGCCGCTATGTCATACTAGCGCAGGAAGAACGGCGCTGCCGAACGCCGATAGCCGACGACAGCGGGGGGATGCTGTGGACCCGATCGCGCGACTGGGGGAGATCCGGGCAACGGTGCTGCCGATCCTGGAGGAGGTCCAGGCAGAATACGCGCCACGCGTACGCCAGGGCTATCCACGGATCATCGACAATGTGGAACGGGGTGGTGTCGTCGGCATGAACCTCGACGCCAACTTCGGCGTGTACTTCATGACCGACGGCTCCGATGTATACGCCGAGCTGCACACCCTGGCACTGCGCACCGATACGCTTTCCATGGCGAACGCCGAGAAGTTCAGCGGCAGGCCGCAGCACGAGCGCGTTACGATCGGAGCCGACTGGAACGACCTCAGCTACCGCAACCTGATCGCCCGGCTGCTATCGGCATGGAACTACCAGCAACTGGCCATCTTCCGCGTCGATTCGTAACGAGTGGGTGAGACATTGGAACAGACACTGGTGATTGTGAAGCCGGACGGCGTCCAACGGGGGCTGACCGGCGAGATCCTCAAGCGGTTGGAACAGCGCGGCCTCAAGTTCATCGGGCTAAAGATGATCCGGATCGACCGCGCACTGGCCGAGCAGCACTACGGCATCCACAAGGGCAAGGGGTTCTACGAGAGCCTGGTGAGCTACATCACCTCCGGCCCGGTCGTCGTGGCGGTGGTCGAAGGGCCGTCTGCCGTGGCTGCCGTGCGCACCACCGTCGGGAAGACAAACCCGGCCGAGGCCGACGCCGGCACGATCCGCGGGGACTTCGCCGTGTCGATCGGGCGTAACCTGATCCACGCGTCCGATTCGCCGGAGAACGCGGTCAAGGAGATCAACCTCTTCTTCTCAGCGGCAGAACGGCTCGCCTGGGACCGCAGCGCCGACGCCTGGATCCTCGAAGACTAATCAGCACCCATATGATTGAACGGCGGCCTGCGCCCTGTGCGCGGGCCGCGCTATGTTGCCAGCTGCGCACTGCAGCGTGCTGAAGAACGTGTGCGGCGGCGTGGGGGCGTTCGCTTATCTGGGCAGTAGCGGGTGTGCCGGCGGGCGCTGGTGTCGTACCGACGCCCGCCGGCGGGGGTATGCGGACCAGGGCTGGGTGCTACCAGGCGGCGCCGAGCCGCACTGGCGCCCCGGACACTGCTACGGGCTGTTCGCGCCCTGCGAGCAGGGTTGGCGCCGGGCGATAGCCATAGCGGCCGGGCTGGAGCAGGCGCCTGTTGTGGTTGTTGATCACCAACGCTTCGATGCAGCGGCGTGGCGGGTATGGGGTCATCGCGTCGAGCGAGAGGCTCAGGGCAGCGCTCAGGGCGTCGATGGCGGCATCCAGCGCCGGAGTGTGGTTTTCCACTTCGATGTAGATGCGCAACGGTGCGCCCAGGTCGGGCGGCTCCGGCGCCGCTTCTTCAGCAACTAGCTCGTCCGGCGCCTCGTAGACGGCCCGCACCTGGCGGTCCATCCAGAGCAGGGCTGCCGCCACCTGGCGGGCCAGTTCAAAGCGAAAGTAGCTGATCGCCACGCTATCGCCACGCACGATCCGGCGGCGTGTCTCGAGCGTGGAAGACAGGTTCAGCCGGCCAGTGGTAACCGCGACGGCCGCTTCCAGCATATTTGGGGCGGATTCCGCCAGGTCCAGCACGGACTGAGACTCACCAGTGCGCTGCATCTCACACCCCTTGCGGTGTCAGGCCACGGAGCCGGGCCACCCGTGCAACACGCTCGACGGCGATCAGGAAGGCTGCCTGACGCAGGCTGACCTCGCTCCGGTCTGCGCGCGCGACAACGTGTTCGAACGCACTGGTCAGCATCGCATCGAGCTCGGTGCGCACCGCCTCCAGCGTCCAGCGCCGGCCCTGCAACCCCTGCAACCATTCGAAGTAGGAGACGACGACCCCGCCGGCGTTGGCCAGGATATCCGGCACGACGATGATGCCGCGTTCGGCCAGTACACGATCGGCCTCGGACGTGACCGGGCCGTTGGCCCCTTCAACGATGACGCGCGCCTGAACCTGATGCGCGTTGGCGCTGGTGATCTGCCCCTCCAGCGCCGCTGGGATGAGGGCATCGCACGGCAGCGTCAGCACCTGCTCGTTGCTGATTATCTGGGCGTCGTCGCCGGAGTAGCCACCCAGCAGACGTTGCGGCTGTGAACGCAGGTGCAAATCGATGCGTTCGATATCCAGCCCGGCCGGGTTGTAGAGCCCGCCGCTGACATCGCTGACCGCGACGATGCGGCAACCGGATCCCACCAATGACACGACCGTTTCGTAACCGACCTTGCCGAAGCCCTGCACGACAATACGCGCTTCCGACAGCGGAATACCGAGGCGATCGAGCATCAGGCGGGTGATATGCGCGACACCACGTCCAGTGGCTTCCCCACGCCCGGCGCTACCGCCCAGTTCCAGCGGCTTGCCAGTTACGACCGCCGGTTGGAACGTACCGGACTGCCGCTCCAGCTCATCCAGGAACCAGGCCATCGTCTGCTCGTTGGTATTGACATCCGGCGCAGGGATATCGACGTGTGGCCCCACCAGCGGCGCCAGCGCGCGGGCATAGACACGGGTGAGCGTGTTCAGTTCACGGGTTGACATGCGGCTGGGGTCGCAGGCGACACCCCCCTTGGCGCCGCCATAGGGCAGGTCCAACAGGGCGCACTTCCAGGTCATCAGGCTCGCCAGCCCGCGCACTTCGTCCAGGGTGACATCCGGGTGATAGCGGAACCCGCCTTTGGCGGGTCCACGCAGGCGGGAGTGTTGCACGCGATAGCCCTGGAACAGGGCCACGCTGCCGTCATCCATTTCCACCGGCAAGGTCAGCGTCAGCTCCCGCTCCGGCATCTCTAGCAGGCGCTCGGTCGTGGGGTCAATTTCGAGGATGCGGCAGGCTTCACGGACATGCAGCACTGCATCGCGCAGCAGGTCCGATCCGGCAGCGGTCGTATGCGGCAGCGCGACATCGGGCCGCTCGCGGAGTTGGGTCGCCATCTCATCTGCTTCCAGTCAACGAACTCAGGTCGCCACACGGCAACGGCCTAAGCATGCCCCGCTGACCATGAGAAGGGCGTGAGAAAGCAGCCCCGCAGCATGAGAAAGCCATGAGAAGGTTTGTGCGAGCGCGGTCAGTCTTCCGTCGCCAGGCGGTAGCCCACGCCGGGTTGGGTCAGCAGATAGCGGGGGTTGGCCGGGTCTGGCTCGATCTTGCGCCGCAAGTAGCGAATGTAGGTACGCAGGTAGTCGATCTCGTCACGGTACTCCGCGCCCCACACGTCGGTGAGCAGCTCGGTGTGGGTCAGGACCTGGTTGGGGTGACGAGCGAGGGTCGTCAGCAGGCGAAACTCGGTCGGAGTCAGCCGTAGCGGCTCATCGCCCATGCTGACTTGCTGGGTCGCCAGGTTGATCGAGAGCTTGCCCAGCTCAACTCTGGCCGGGCTGTCGGCCTGTACCTGCGTGCGCCGCAAGACCGCCTGCACGCGTGCCAGGAGTTCGCGCGCGCTGAAGGGCTTGGTGATGTAGTCGTCCGCACCGGCGGCAAACCCCCGCAGCCGTTCTTCCTCGCGCCCATAGGCTGTGACCATGATGATCGGCGTCATCGAGAACCCGCGCAAGCGTTCGGCCACCGCGAAACCATCGAGCTGTCCGGGCAGTTGCAGGTCCAGCAGGATCAGGTCGGGCATGTCCAGCGCGACATGTTCCAGTGCCCGTTCCCCGGTCGACACCACCTGCACCCGGTAGCCAGCGGCTTCCAGAATCGCCCGTAACAACTGCACCAGGCGTGGCTCATCCTCGACCACGAGCACCCGTGCGCCAGGTGCGGCTGCCGCCCTAGACATGTTCCCCCGCACGTGGATGGGGCAACGTAAACGCCAGGGTCGTGCCACTGCCGACAACGCTCTCTGCCCAGATGCGCCCACCGTGGGCGCGCACGATCGCGTCGCTGATTGGTAGCCCCAGCCCGGTGCCACCTACCCCTTCGCTACGGCTGCGCGCTACCCGGAAGAAGCGCTCGAAGAGCTTGTTCACATCCTCCGGCGCGATACCGATGCCCTGGTCAACTACCCGCACGACGACCTCGCCGGGGCAAACGTCACCGCGCACGACGACCAGCCCACCTCCCGGCGAGTATTTCACGGCGTTATCCAGCAAGTTTGTCAGCACTTGCTCGATACGCTGGGCATCGGCGACGACCGCCGGGAACTCGGGCGGGAACGTCACCAGAAAGCGGTGCCGGCTGCTCTGGATCGAGATGCGCTCGATCACCCGCGCGGCCAGGCGCGGCAGCAGGACAGGCTCCAGCTCCAGGCGCACCACCCCGGCCTCGATCGCTGCCGACTCCAGAATATCCTCGATCAGCGCGGTTAGGCGGTCACTCTCGGCATCGATCGCCTCGAGGAATTCGGTGCGCGTCGCGTCGTCCCATGCGGCGTCCGGTAGGAGCAGCGCGGTGGCATAGCCTTTGATCGAGGCAAGCGGGGTCCGCATTTCGTGGGAAAGCATCGCAACGGTGTCGAACTTCAGCTCCGCTGCTTCCTTCAGCGCCCGGGCCTGCTCGTCGGCCACCTGTCGCCGCGCGGCAAGTGCCGCAGCCAGCAGGTCGCAAACGGGGGATAGCAGCGCCGCATCCGGCAACGACTCCCCCTCCACCAGCAGCGTACCGACCCGTCGTCCATCCCGAACCAGGGGCACGGGCCAGCCCGCAGAGGTGTCCTCGTCGTCGCGCGCTTCGATCACCCGGTAGCGTCGTTCGTTCCCAAGCGCTGTCGCAAGCGCAGTCGGAGCGGCTGCCAGCAGGTCATCGACGCCCCGTGCTGCCACCAGCGCCAATGCCAGCTCGACGAACTGGTTGCGCTGGTGAAGGTGCTGGTGCTGTGCAGGAGCAACAGTGGTCATAACGCCACTAGGATAGCGCGCCGGGCGCCATGCCTCCAACCAGCATCAGGCGGCCAGGTCGTCCTCCAGTGTGGCGAGATATGCGGAGAGAACAGCAGCGAGCCGATCCTGCGGGGCGTCCGGCTCCAGCAGGACAATCAACGACAAGTCGCGACCGTGCACCACGCGGATGATCCCTCCCCCCGGCGCGGCGACTTGTCCATGCTTGCGCGACACAGCGGCAGCCAGCACCTCGGCATCCTCTACCCGCACACCGGCGTGCGCCACGACCAGCCCATCGATGGTGGTGACAACCGCCCCCAGGACAACGCGATATTCGAGAAGTTCCAGGAGCCGTCGGTTCCAGGAATTTTCCACAGGCGCCTGCATCGTCGCGACCTTCTGTGCGCGTAAGCGTGTGGATACGTACCCGGCGCGCTCTACCTCGGCCAGCGCGCCGGGTGGGCAACGTGCTAGCCGCGCTTGCGTGACTGCAACGACAGCGCCGCGTGGCGACTCGCCCGCGCGCTATCGCCACGCCGGCGATAGATATCGGCCAGTACGCGGTGGGCCAGCTCAGGCTCCTGATGCTGGTCGACGAGTGCATGCAGATCCGCGATGATCGCGTCACTGCGTTCCGGGGCGTTCCGCACAAGCCAGCGGTATTCCCCGATGGCATCGACGGTATCGCCACGCTCCCGTAGCGCCTGGCTCAACCACCACCGC
>QEUZ01000166.1 GCA_003577355.1 Chloroflexota bacterium
GGGTCGACCAGCCGGAACAGAAATGGGTTCAGGGTGATCGAGAGGAGTGCGCCAGCCAGGATCAAGTTGCGCCCGGTTTCCGGTAGCAGGTCCAGCGAACGGCCTAACCCTGCCAGAATGAACGAGAACTCGCCGATCTGCGAAAGGCCAGCGGCGACGAGCAAGCCGGTGCGGACTGCCCCACCCAACACGCGCACAATAATCAGCGCCGCCAGCGCCTTACCGATCATGATGATCGCCAGCACGGCCAGCAGCAGGTCGATCTCCTGGATCAGGAAACGCGGGTCGATCAACATGCCGACCGAGACAAAGAACAGCACCGCAAATGCGTCTCGCAACGGCAGCGCTTCCTGGGCTGCGCGGTGACTCAGCTCCGATTCGTTGACAATGATGCCGGCCAGGAAGGCGCCAAGCGCGAACGACACCCCGAAGAAATCGGTCGCCCCATAGGCGATGCCGAAGGCGATTGCCAGTGTTGACAAGATGAACAGCTCGCGCGAGCCGGTACGCGACACTCTGTGCAGCAGCCAGGGGATGATCCGCGCCCCAGCAACCAGCATGATCGCAACGAAGATAGCGACCTTGCTGAAGGTCACGCCGAGTGTCCAGGCGATGTTGTCGTCGCTACTGCCGCTGGGTGAGACGCCGCCCAGCGACCCAGCCACGATCGGGAGCAGCACGAGTGCCACGATCATGACCAGGTCCTCGACCACCAGCCAGCCGACTGCAACCCGCCCACCGGGAGACTGCAGGTCGTTGCGGTGCTCCAGCGCCCGCAGTAGGACAACCGTGCTTGCCACCGAGAGCGCCAGCCCAAAGACGATACCTTCGCCCAGGCTCCAGCCCAGCGCCAGCGCCAGCCCGGCGCCAAGCAATGTGGCGATCGTCACCTGGCCAAGCGCCCCGGGCAGCGCCAGCCGTCGCACCGCAAGCAGGTCCCCGATGGAGAAGTGGAGCCCCACACCGAACATCAGCAGGATGACGCCGAGCTCGGCCAGTTGCGCCGCCAGGTTTGCATCCGCGACAAAGCCAGGGGTGAACGGCCCAACCGCCATGCCGGCCAGCAGGTAGCCGACGATCAGTGGCAACCGCAGCCGCTGGGCGATGAGCCCCCCAAGAAAGGCCGCCGACAACCCGACGGCGATCGTCGATATCAGCTCGGTCTGGTGATGCATGCGGCTCCTGTTCCAGACGCGCAATGCGCGGATGGATTCGCGCGTCGCCGCAGCAGGCGCGCACTAGCCCATGCGTCCAAAAGTGCGAGATGGCTTCACTCGTCTGCGTTCGACCCACCTGAAGAGGCGACGGTACGCCGCGAGCAGGACGGCGAGTCGCCCATAACTGGAAGCGTGCCACGTGTCGATGACGAAACGATGAAGCCGCCGCACCAATCCGGCCTGCTTCCGCATCCGATCTGCGAGCGGTGCAGAGTATTCGGCAGGGACGTTCCTACCCCCGCGGCAGCCGCGCCGCCGTCAGGCAGGCGAGTAGCGCCGCGACGGTCAGCGCGGTGTAGAGCAGGCGCATGTCCGCATCTGTGGGCGGGTCGCTGAGGAGCGCGGCGAGCCCGGCAGAGCCGAGGATGCTGCCGAGGTAGCGCATCGTCGAGAAGAGGCCGGCAGCCTGCCCAGCCTCGGAAGCAGCCACGGCATTGACCGCCGCCGCCTGGACCGGCGCCGCCGAGAGGCCAACCCCGATGCCCAGCACCACCAACGGGACCAGCAGCATCAGCCAGGTCCAGCTCGTCTCCAGCGCGACCAGCGGGACGACGCCGGCCACCATCAGGGCGCAGCCGAGCAGCGCCGGAGCGCGCCGGCCGCGCCGGTCGGCCAGCCGGCCTCCCAAGGGCGAGAAAACGATCATCTGGACCGACATGCCGGCCAGCAGCAGGCCGATCCTTTCGCCGCTCCAGTCGGCGCGCTTGTCGAGGTAGATCGGCAATGAGAGCAACACCGTGTACATCGCCAGGTTGCTAAACAGCACGGTGAGGGTCGCTGGCGTGAACCCTGGGCGACGAAACAGTGCTGGGTTCAACGCTGGGTCGGGGCGCTGCCGGGCGCGCCGGACTAACCCGACCAGTGCTGCGAGCGCCAGCAACGCCAGGAGTGGGGCTGCGACAAGTGGCACGCCATCCAACCGCCAGACGGTCAGCGCGAGCGCCAGCGCGACCAGCCCGACCAGCAGCAGCAGCCCACCGGCCAGGTCGAAACGCCCCCGACGGGCCGGGCGGTCGGCAGGCAAACGTGCCACCAGCGCCAGCGCAGGCACGACCAGCAGGATGTTCACCACGAAAATCCAGCGCCAGCCGAGCGTCTCCGCAATGACGCCGCCCAGTGGCGGACCGGCGGCGGCCGCAATCGCGATGCCCGACCCAATCATGCCGAACGCTCGGCCCTGCCGGCCCGCCGGCAGGCTGGCGCGCACCAGTGCAACCCCATTTGGGATAGCCGTCGCCCCAGCCAGCGCCTGGACCGTGCGCGCCACGATCAGCGCCTCGATTGCCGGAGCGAGCGCCGCAGCGAGGCTTGCCAGCAGGAACCCGCCCAGGCCAGCGGCAAACATCTTCCGGCGGCCGTAGCGGTCGCCCAGACTCCCGCCGAGCGGCTGGATGGCGGCCATCGCCACCAGGTAGGAGACGACGATCCAGGAACCCCAGGCCAGCGAGTGGTTGAAGTCGTCGAGGATCGCCGGTAGCGCCACAACGATCATCGTCGAGTTGAGCGGCGCCAGCATCGTCCCAAGCGCGACCGCGGCCAGGACGGTGCGTTCGGCCGGAAGCGCCTCAGGACCGGCGACGATGGCCGGTCCCGAGGTAGTGGGCGGTGGGGCGGGGTCAGTCCGCGAGGATGCGGACAACGCCCGCAGCCCCATCGACTTCGATCGTCGCGCCATCTGGAATCACTGCGGTCGCCATGGCCGTGCCGACGACGGCTGGGATCATGTACTCGCGCGCAACGACGGCGCAGTGGCTCAGCACTCCGCCGGTGTCGGTGACCACGGCTGCGGCGCTGGCGAAGAGCGGCGTCCAGGCCGGAGCAGTCGTCTCGGTGACGAGGATCTCGCCCGGCTGCAGGCGCTGCGCATCCGCCAGCGAGCGCACGACCCGCGCGACCCCGCGCACGCTGCCTGCCGACCCGGCGGCGCCACGGAGCACGCCCGGCTCGTCGGAGGGGGGCGGAGGTGCGCCGAAGAACTTGCCCATTGTGCGGAAGATCAGGTTATCCGGCGGCGGCCCGGGCGGTTCGGTCCCCAACACGGGCGGGGCCTGGACATCGCGGAACGCAGCCAACTCTGCCTTGCGCTCGGTGACAAGTCCTCGCAGGTCGCTGCTGGGGTCGGCGAGTGCGGCGCGCAGCTCGGCGAACCTCAGGTGGAAGATGTCGTCGCGCTCGGCCAGCACACCCTGTGCCACGAGCCGGCGGCCGACCTCGAGGATCACCTGCCGCACGCAATCGAACCCATACGAGTCGATCCAGAAGCCGTGCTCCTCCTGCAGGTAGTTCGCCGCCTGACCCGCGGCGAGGGCGAACTCGAACTGCTCGCGCACCTGGGCCGGGTAACCGGCGAGCTGGGCGCGGGCTTCCGCCGTCAGTCGCTCACGTTCGGTGGCCAACGATTCCATCTCGCCAACGAGATCGCGTTCAGGCTGGGAGAGGTAGTCCTTCAGCATCTTGATTGCTGGCGACGGGTCTTCGATCCACGAGGGATAGGACAACCCCCACAGCTCCGAGCGATGGCCATAGCGGTTCAGAAACGCGCGCAGCTCAGCGAGGAACGTCGCGCCGGCTGGGTCGCGTTCCAGCGCCGGCACAACATCGGCGGCTGCCTCCGATTCGAGGACCGAGCGCACCGCCGGTTCTGCCAGCGCCAGCCGGCTCAGCCGCCAGAGCTCCTGGCCGGTCGTTGTTGTCGTGGTTGGGATACCCTGCAAGAAGCGCATACTCTCCAGCGAGCTCTCCGCGCTGAACAGGTCGGTGTAGGTCTCGTCGAACAACCCCAAACCCAGGAGCATTGGGATCGCGAGGTCGAAATGGATGCGCGAAAGGCGCGCGAGGCGCGCGAGCGTCGCATCCCAATGCGCCAGCAGAGCGTCGTCCGACGCTGCCTGCAGGTCGAACGTCTCCCACTCGGCCAGCATGCGGCGGACCTCGGGCAGGAACTCCGTATCCCAGCGCTGGCGCTGGCGTGCCATCGCGTCGCCAACATTCTTCTCCGAGCGCTTCCCAAGCTCTTCGAGTTCCTCGTGAGAAAGCTGCAGCGGCGCGATTGCCAGGTAGTGGCGTGTCAACATGCGCCGCGCGTGCGGGCGGATCGGCAGCTCGTAGCCAGCGGCGGCCGCGCTAAACCCCTCTGTATAGAAGAACTTGATGAAATCGTCTTCCAACAGCGACAACTGGTTGGGAAAGTGCATGCGGTCCTGTTGCCAGAACATCTGCTCGTCGCCGGGTTGCTCCCAGACAACGATGGGCCTCATTCCCGCGCCGGTAGCTGTGACGCTCATGACCATCATCCTCTCGTGAAACACACCACCAACCGCCTCAAAACGACGTGCTTGACTCCTGCTCCGGTGGCGCCGGCCCTGCGCGGTCGCGCGCCGATCTCAGCGTGGTGATCGGCCGGCACTGCAGCAGGTAGAGCCGACCACCGGAGTAGGCGCACTCGATATCGACCGGCCGCCCCTGGTGCTGCTCCAGTTGCACCGCCAGCTGCACGACCTCGCGCACCTGCTCTGCCGAGAGCGACGGCAGCTTGCGCATCATCCTGGGGACATCGACTTCACGGCAGCCGTCCAGCGTCGTCACCGTCATACGGCGCTTGTCGCCGATACGTTCTGCCTCGACCCGGCCGTCGCGCCGCACCCACCAGGTATCGGGCGTCACCGTGCCTCCGACCAGGCTCTCGCCCAACCCCCAGGAGGCGGTGACGACGATCTCGTCACGCGCGGCCGTTACCGGGTTGGCGCTGAACGCGACGATCGAGACATCGGAGACAATCTGTTGCTGCACCAACACCGCCATGCGCACAGCGTCGAACGCGCCACGTTCGTGCCGGTACGCCAGCGCGCGGGGGCTGAAGAACGACTCGAGGCACCGCTCGATCGCCATCAGCAGCGCGCCATCGCCGCGCACATTGAGGAACGTCTCGTGGACGCCAGCGAAAGAGGTGAGCGCCCCGTCCTCGTCTACCGCCGAGGAGCGCACGGCAACTGCGGATACCTCCCTCGCCAGGGTTGCATAGGCATCGACAACTGCAGCGCGCAGCCGACCAGGGATACTGATCGGCGGCGCGATCCCGTGCAGCGCGCTGGACGTAAGGCAAAAGCCGGGCGGGACGCTGTAGCGTTCGGCCAGGCGGCTGAGCGCCGCTGCCTTCCCGCCGCTCAGCCGGGCATCGTGGCAGTCATGCTGACCGAGCCATGTAATTGGAACCGAACGGTCCATCTGCACGCGCTCTCCCAATGAACTCCCTGCCGGACACGAACGCGCTCGATCCGAAGCGCCAGAGTGGAAATCCGACACGTTCATCATTCGTTCCGGCGCCCCGCGCGGATCAACCAGCGACCAACGAGCCGACTGCTGACGCAAGCTGGCTTTCCAAGATCGTCGCCGAGCTGCCGCAACCTCATACTCTTCGGTTGTCAGGTGATGCTCCCTTCAGATAATAACCCGAAAGGCGCTTCGCATCACCCGGGCGCTGAAAGACATGCGTCGCACACAGATCTCGAACTCGTTGGCACGCTCACTTGCGACGCACCATCGACCAGACGTGCAGGCCGCCATCCGGCAACACGCCATCAGCGGCAACTTCGAAGCCGTGGCGGCGGTAGAACGGCAAATTGTCCGGGTTGGCGGTCTCCAGGTAACACGGTAAGCCGTCCGCGTCCGCACGCTGCAGACCAGCGGCGAGCAGCCGGCCGCCGACACCCGTGCGCTGCCGGTTTGGCTCAACGCCGATCGTCAGGAGATACCAGTGCTGGCCGGAGATTGCCTGCTTGTGCAGCTTGTCGCCGTATGACATGAGGGTGTTGAAGCGGCCCATGCCGGACAAGCCCAGCTTGATTGGCGCCAACACCACCCCCGAGCGCAGCATGCTGCCCACCGTGATCTTCGTATACTCGGGCTTGATCCAGAGCGCTGCTCCGTCCTTGTCCATCGTCAGCTCGGCGATGCCGTACTGACGACAAAAGCGAATGGTGGCAGCGAAGAACGGCAGCGCCCGCCGAGCGCGCGAAGACTCGTCCGGCGCGAGGTAGCGCATCATCGGGTCGTCGTGAAACGCCCGCTCGAGCAACCGTGCTGTCATGTCGCTGTCCGCTGCGGTGAGTGGGACCACTCCGGCGTCGGTTGTTGGTGCGCTCGCCGCGTGATCAGCCCGATCCTCAGGAGCCTGCGTCTGGATGCTGTCAGATGTCACAGGTGCTCACCCTTCGCTCGACGGCCAGTGCCGCTCGGCATTCCTTTAGTCCGCCGCTTGCTCTGCTGGTTCCTCAGCGCGACGAAGCCGCCCGCGAGCCGACTCGCGCTTGCCGGTCGCCGGGACGAGGGCGCCGGCTTCACCCAGCCCGAACGGCGGCATGCCACTGTAGATGGCTTCGAACTCACCGGCGCGCACCTGATACGTCTCGTGCCAGATACCGACATCGCCGCGGCTCGTGTTGACGCGCTTGTTGAACTCCACCCAGGCGGGCCAGTGGAGGTGGTCGCGGCTGCGCGCATAGCGCTCGAGCTGCTCGAACGAGCGCCAGTACTGCACGATGACCGGGAAGCCGTTGGTCACGCCGAGGAAGCCCGACTCGGGGTCGGCCTGCAGCTCCTTGAGCATCTTCCCCATGGCACGGAAGACCGGCAGCCCGGCACGTACCTTCCAGGGCTTGTTGATCCGCATCCCGATCAGGAAGACGACGAAGTCCCCCTCGATCTCAGCCGCCAGCCGCTCCGCCCGCACCTTGGTCATGTCGCAAACCTCTTCGTCTACCGGAATGCGATTCGGGAAGGGGTCGGATTGGTTTCCCGCACCGCCTGACCCAGCCCTAGGGTGGTACACGCACGTGGAGCGACTCAGCTGGCTTGCCCCAGCGCACTCTGGAAGGCTGCGGCCACGTCCGGCAGCAGGTCGACATGGTGGTGGACCAGTTTCCAGGCGCCGTCCTCGCGACGGTAGACGTTCGTGCACCGCCCGGAGAAGCGCACCGGCGTCCCGCCAACTGTCGCCGACGCCGTTTCCGTCCCGATGGTGTACGCGCCATCGTTCCCGAGCAGGACGACCTGGAGGTCACTCACCTCCACCGAGCCGCCACTCACCGCACCGGCCGCCATCTCCCAGCTCGCGCGGACCTCCGCCCAGCCCAGCTGCCGGCCGCCCAGAGGGTGCATCGCGGTTACGTCGTCGCCATGGGAGCAGACCGCGAACATCTCGCTGGTGTCACCATTGATGCCACGGTTCAGCGCGACGTAAAACCGGACGGATGCCTGACGTACTTCTTCGACGGACATGGTTCCTCCCTTTCAGCAACAGCGATTCGACCCAAGCGGGTCGGATGCCTCAGGTCGTCCGTTCGCGGCCACCTCCTTCTCGATGGCGATGCGTCAACGCAGAGCGACGCACCGGAATGCGTTTCGGCTGCTAGGCGTAAATCTCGATTCGAGGAGTGCTCTCCAGGCCAGCGCGTTCCATCGCCACGCGGATCTGCCGGTTTGTCAGGAATCCCTGTGCCTGGGCCACCGTGGCGAAGTGGAGCAGCACCAGCACGGTGTTCGGGGCGTCAGCGAGTTGATGTACCGAGGCGGCAGTCACCCCCCAGTCGCGCCGGACTTCGTCCAAGGAGTCGTAGATGGCCCGCCACGCGGGGTAGTCGCAGACCGTATGCTGGATGGCGAGTAACGCCATGCGGTTCGCCTCCTCCGCCTGCACGGGATACGCTACCCCGCACCTGGATGCTGATATCAGATGCGACCACCCGCGCGACACAGGAGCTGCGCCGAACGTGCGTACCGGCGCAGCAGCGAAGCCATGCGACTGCCGAGGTAGGCTGGTGAGGCTCCACGCCAGCATCGTTTGACCAAACGACCTGTCACATCCCGGCGCACGTTTTCAGGCAACTCAGGCCGTTCCTACCGAGGCTGGTTGCGTGAGCGTGGCTGATACGATGGTTCGGCTGCGGATGTTGCAAGCGATATTGCAGAAAGCCGATCACGCCTTGGCAGCTGCAACGGCGTGATCGGCGCTGTGACGTGCCTCGGCCCTACGAGGCGGATGGCGGCCGGTACTGAACGTCTGCGGCCTTACGCAGCGCCGCGACCGCTTCGTCGCTTGTCATCAGCGGAGTCGTCTTGATCGCGGTCAGCGCGCCGCCGCTGTAGGCTGCCAGGACCCCAGCAGCCGCCTCAATGTTGCCGGGGCCGTGCGCGATGATCACGACGTCGTACTCGCCGAACGAGTACCAGTAGTGTTCGAACGTCACACCTAACGGGGCCATCATCTGCCCGACGGCAGCGATGCGGTTGCCGGGGTTCTGGATTTGCGCTGCCCAGGCAGCGGGCGTGTACGACACCTGGATCATGAACCATGCCATTGTGCTGTTCCCTCGCTTCCTTGTTGCTGTCGCTATCCGACACCCTGACAGTAGATGAACGCGGGGACAGGCGCATCGTCGGAAGCACCTAATTGCGCCGGGCAGGTCAAGCGAACTTGCGGTAGGTAGAACTACAGGGGTGCGTGTCGCAGTCAGCCGAGGTCGTGGTCGAGGGCGAAGCGGATCGCTGCGCCGCGTGTGGTGACGCCGAGCTTGCCGTAGATCGTCGTGAGGTGGGCGTTGACGGTGCGCGGGCTGAGGCTGAGCCGCTCGGCGATCTCCGCGTTCGCCAGCCCAGTTGCCAGGAGGCGTAGAACGTCGGCCTCGCGCGGGGTCAGCCCGGCGGGGAGCGCCGTTGGGCGGGTAGTCGATGGGTCGCGTAGGAGCGCATCGAGGGCGTCGGCGTTGGCCAACGTGCGTACTGCTCCCATCGGGGTACAGAGTGCGCGCACGGTAGCGAGATGCACCCGCGCAGCCGGTAGGTCACCGCGCACGCGGAGCAGGTCTGCCAGTGCAAGGAGGGTCAGAGCGTATTGGTGGCGCGCGCCGCAGGC
>QEUZ01000167.1 GCA_003577355.1 Chloroflexota bacterium
TACAGGCGCTCTGCCAAGCGCACATCACCGCTGACGGTTGCAACGAGTTCGGCGACATCGGCACGACTCAAACGACCGAGCATGAAGTGCTCCGCCCGGCCATCTCGCTCTGCGCCTGCGAGCATACGTCGCGCACGGTGGTCCGGCGGCGTCTCCTCCGCGCGCCACGTCAACAGCAACACCAGCGGACGCGCATCGAGCCGGTGGACGAGCCAGCTGAGAAACGCCAGCGTCGCATCGTCCGCCCAGTGCAGATCCTCCAACACTAGCACTCCAGCGCAGTCGGCCTCGCCGGCCAGTGCATCGATCAGCCGCGCGCAGGCGGCGTAGAAGCGGGAACGCGCCCCGGGGCCATCGTCCACTTCGCCACTGTTGCGCGATTGCGCCGGCTCCAGCTCCGGCAGCAGCCGCGATACCGCCGTGAGATCGTCGGGACGCAGCAGGGCGTGCCAATCTCGCTCAGGGTGCAGCGCGATCCCCGCCCGCATCAGTTCGACCAGCGGGCCATAGGACAGGTCCCCTTCGCCGTCGTAGCAGCGCGCGTACAGCACGCTGCTGCCCGCCGAGCGCGCTTGCTCGATGAATGCTTCCGTCAGGCGCGTCTTGCCGATTCCGGCTTCACCTTCAATTACGATCAACCGCCCCACGCGGCGGGCTCTCCGGTGGAGCTGCACCAATCGGTTGAGCTCCGTGGCGCGCCCAACCATCGGCAGGGTGCGTAGATACGGGAGGGGAGCCGGTGTCCCGGCCGTCTCCGGGGCGGCTGGTTGCGGCAATACGCTGGGTGGCCCAGTATGCCGTCGCTCGCGGATCGCCTCGTAGAGCGCCGTCGTTTCCGCCAGTGGTGCGACGCCGAGCTCGGCTTCGAGCAGGCGCACGCATTGCCGGTACTGGTTCAATGCGGCGGCGTGTTCGCCCGCCTCAACATAGCTCTGCATCAGCAACCGGTGGGCTGGTTCATGCAGCGGGTCGAATGTCAGCCACCGCCGGGCAGTGTCAATCGCCGCAGTGTAGGAGCCTCGCGCGAATTGCAGCGCGGCAATGCGTTCCAGCACCCAGCACATGTCACGCCGCAGCGTCTCGGCCTGGAAGAGCTGCCAATCGTCGAATTCCGGGCTATCACGCAGTGAGAACCCAGCCAGGAAATCATCGCGGTAGAGTGCTGCACACCGCTCCAACACCGCAACTGCTGGTTCGCTCGGGCTCGCCTCACGGGCATGCCGCACGCCAGCCACGAACTCCGCATAATCGACGCGCACATCCGCCGCGTGACAGAACTCCAGGCCGGCGCGGTCGATCGCTAGCCGCCCCTCGCCGAGCGCCCCCGCCAACGTCGAGAGCGTACGGCGCAAAGCGGCGCGCGCATGTTGCTGGTCGGACTCCGGCCAAAGCCATGTTGCCAGCGAATCACGCGCATGCACGCCGGGTTCAACGGCCAGACGAGCCAGGAGGGCGATCGCCTTCCGGGTATCAACGACGATTGGGACGCCGTCGCGCTCGACTCGCGGTGGGCCGAGCAGGAGGATCTCGAGCGCCATCGTGCGCACATCCTCAGCATGCATTGCCTGAAACCGCACGCTCGGTCGGTACGTTCGCCACCGTTGCCGGTCGATTGTGCATCAGCGATGATAGGTGTTACGGTTCACTTCCACCAATTGCCGCGGCATCCGTAACGATTCCGTGACGCGAGAGCGCGAAACTCCTGTAGATGGTTCGTTCGCGGTGCGACCGGGGGCACAACCAGTGGAGGCGACCAGTTCACTCGTGCAGCGGTTCAAGCAGTTCGCGCGCCGGGGTAGCGGCGGGAGCGACCACCCGCGCCGCACCGCCGACGAGCGCTTGCCGTTGCCGGACGCCCCGCCGATCGACATCGCGCCGGATGACCCAATCATCGCCTACTTCCAGCGTGCGTCGGGCGCGGTCGATATCGACCAGATCAGTATCGATTCCCCGGCCATCGAGCACCTGCGCGCCGCAGGAGTCAAGCTGGTCGTGCCGCTCGTTAGCCAGGGTGAGCTGATCGGTATGCTGAACCTGGGCGCCAGGCTCAGCGAGCAGGAGTATTCGGCGGATGACCGGCGCCTGCTGGATAGCCTGGCGTCACATGCTGCACCAGCCGTGAGGGTGGCCCAACTGGTGCGACAGCAGCAAGCCGAAGCGCGTGAGCGTGAAAGCATCGCCCAGGAGCTACGCATCGCGCACTTGATCCAGCAGACGCTCCTCCCCAAGCAGTTACCGGATCTGCCTGGCTGGCACATCTCGGCCTATTACCAGCCGGCGCGCGCTGTCGGCGGCGACTTCTACGATTTCATCGAGCTGCCGGACGGCAAGATCGGCCTGGTTGTGGGCGACGCCTCGTCAAAGGGAGTGCCAGCGGCGCTGGTGATGGCGACAACGCGCACGATGCTGCGCGCCTCGGCCCAACGCCTGGTTGAGCCTGGCATCGTGCTGGAACGCACCAATGAGGTGCTGTGCGCCGACATCCCGCGCAACATGTTCGTCACTTGCCTGTATGCCGTGCTCGACCCAACCAGCGGACACATCCAGTACGCCAATGCCGGCCACAACCTGCCCTACCTGCGCACCGCGAGCGGGGTCGTTGAAATGCGCGCCACCGGCTGGCCCTTGGGCCTGATGCCGGGGATGACGTATGAAGAGAAGCAGATCATCGTCTCACCCGGCGACAACGTACTGCTCTACAGCGACGGCCTGGTAGAAGCGCACGACCCGCAGGGCGACATGTTCGGCTCCAACCGGCTGACCGCACTCATGCACGACGTTGCCAGCGCCAGTACACTGATCGACCGCATGTTGACGCACCTTACGCTATTTACGGGGCCAGACCACGAGCAGGAAGATGACATCACGCTCGTCGCGTTGGAGCGGTCGGCCGCGGTCTGGCAACACGCGCCGGACACCCTGGGTGCTGGAGGAGAGGACGCTGACACGATGACGCCGACCTCCAGCAGGTCACCTTCCGGTGGGGACCACCGCCTGCTCCTGGAGTTCAGCCTGCCCAGCGTGACCGGCAACGAGCGCATTGCGATGGAGCGCGTCGCAGCAGCCGTTGGAGACCTGGGGATCCCCTCGGCCACGGTAGAGCGGATCAAGACAGCCGTCGCTGAAACCACGATGAATGCCATTGAACATGGCAACGACAATCGCGAGGAGCTGCCGGTTTCCATCCGGGTTGTCCTCAGCGCAGGAGACCTGGTCATTTGCATCGTCGACCAAGGGGGCAACGAACCGATCCCCGAGCCGACAACGCCGGATCTCGAAGCCAAGCTCGCTGGCCTGCAGTCGCCACGCGGTTGGGGGCTGTTCCTGATCAAGAGCATGGTCGACGAGATGCGCGTTGCCGGCGATGCCACGCATCACGCCGTCGAACTGATTTTCCGGTTGAACGAAAACGAGGGCTCCGGTGCATCAGTTTCAGGCTGAGGTGCGCCATCGGGACGGCGTGGCAGTGATCGACCTGCTGGGTGACGTCAATGCCGAGGCCGAACAAGCGCTCGATGCCGCGACGCGCGAGGCGGAGGCGTACAACCCGAACACGATCCTGTTGAACTTCACCAACGTTGGCTACATCAACTCCACTGGCATCGCGCTCATCGTCGGCATCCTCGCTCGCGCGCGGCGGGAACGCCGCTCGGTTGCGGCCTGTGGGTTGAGTGAGCACTACCAGGAGATATTCACCATCACGCGCTTGTCCGACTTTATGCGCATGTTCCCCGACGAAGAGAGTGCGCTGGCCGAACAACCGGCGGTGTAATCGCGGGCCGGTGGACCCGGCACAAACGAGATGGAAGGCAGCCAGTGTCACAAGGTGCAGTTGTCGCGACGGTGCGGCGCGTCGGCGCACAGACCAGCGTCGTCGATGTGGACGGCTCGATCACCGCGCAGAGTGAGAGCGAGCTCATGAATGCCTTCACGCTCGCCAGCTCGGGCACGACGCGTGGGGTGATCCTCAACTTCTCCGGGCTGGAATACATGAACAGTACCGGCATCGGGTTGCTGGTGACGCTCTTGGTACGCGCCAACCGCCAGCAGCAACAGATGATGGCGTTCGGCCTGAACGACCATTACCGCAACATCTTCGAGCTGACCCGGCTGAACGAGGCGATCCACATCTATCCGGATGAGGCCAGTGCGGTGCAAGCAAGCGAGGCGCTCTAGCACCCATACCCAGTGCAGGCAGGCGATGGAGGCAACATGCACGACCACCACGAGCGAGAAGAGACAGCACCTGAGGGCGCTTCTACAACAGACAGTTCAGCAGCCGGAGCGCCAGCACCCACAGCACCGGCCACCCAGCCTGTGTCCCGAGACGCCGAGTACTGGGCCAAAGGCGTCACGATATTGCACGCCGACCAGAAGCCGAGTGACGGCATCAACCTCAACGTCACCGGCAGGCGGGTCGTGTCGCCCATCCAGGGGTTCGGCCAAATGTGGGAGAAGACCTACCAGGTGCGCCTCGCTGGCGCGAGCGTGACCCCGGAAGAAGTTGTCGCGGTCTGGAAAGAGGAGTTCCCATCCTTTTGGCCCAGCGGCAACCGGTTCTACCGCCCACTCACCGGCATTCGCCCCGGCGAGGTCGCGGTGCTCAACCTTTCGATGGCCCCGATGGTGCGCCTCTCCACCGGTGTCATGGTGCTCTACGCTGACCCGGAATCGTTCACGCTGATGACGCCACAGGGGCATGTCTTCGCCGGCTGGATCACCTTCAGCGCCCGGAAGGACGGCGATGTGACGGTCGCCCAGGCCGAGGTGCTCATGCGCGCCAACGACCCGTTCTACGAAGTTGGGCTGATCCTCGGCGGCCATACCCGTGAAAACCGCTTCTGGGAATACACCCTTGTGTCCTTGGCAGCGCGGTTCGGCGTTGATGGACAGGTGATCTCGGAGTACCAGCTGATCGACAAGCACCGCCAGTGGAAAAACGCGAAGAACGCCTGGCACAACGCGATGATCCGGTCGGCCCTCTACGATGTCACGCGGCCAGTACGCTGGGGTGCGCAGAAAGTGCGGCGATCCTCCTGATGTTACTGCGATGCTATTGAACCGGCGCTGGGACGCTATCGTCGTTGGGGCCGGCCCAAATGGGCTTGCTGCTGCCGTGACCATCGCGCAGGCCGGCAAGTCGGTGCTTGTCCTGGAGGCGCAGGCCACCCCTGGGGGCGGATCGCGCACGGCCGAGTCTACGCTGCCTGGTTTCCGGCATGATGTCTGCTCGGCGGTGCATCCGTTGGGTGTTGCCTCACCAGTCTTCCGCCGCCTGGGCATCAGCGACGCGGTCGAGTGGGTCTACCCAGAAGTAGAGCTGGCACACCCGCTGGACGGCGGACACGCAGGAGCGCTGTACCGTTCGATCGATGCGACGGCCGCCGGTCTCGGTCGCGACGGCGTCTCCTGGCAGAACCTGTTTACGCCGCTCGTCAGCGACCTCCCAAGATTAACGCCGCTGCTGCTTGGCCCATTCCGCCTTCCGCGCCACCCCATTGCTGCCGCGCGTTTTGGCCTGCGGGCCTTGCGTTCGGTTCGCGGGCTGGCACACGCGCATTTTCAGGACGACACGGCCCGCGCACTCTTCGCAGGGATGGCCGCCCATGCCATGCTGCGGCTGGAACAGCCGGCTTCTGCCGCGTTCGGCCTCGTGCTAGGCGCCTTTGCCCACGCCGTCGGTTGGCCAGTTGCGCGTGGCGGCTCGCAGGCGATCATCGACGCACTGACGACGAAGCTCCGAGAGCACGGTGGGGAAATCGTTCTGAACCAGCCGGTTGTATCCCTGGACGACTTGCCGGAGTCCCGCGTGGTCCTCCTCGACGTCACCCCACGGCAGGCGTTGGCGATCGGCGCAAGACGTTTCCCAGCCTATTACCGCCGGCAGCTCGGGCGCTTTCGGTACGGGCCGGGGGTCTGCAAGGTCGACTGGGCACTCTCCGCACCAGTGCCCTGGCAGGCCCCGGCCGCGCGCAAGGCGATCACACTCCACCTCGGCGGCACGCTCGATGAAATCTCCCGCGCTGAAATCGAGGTGCACCACGGACACATCCCCGAGCAGCCCTACGTGCTCATCAGCCAACCAACCATCTACGATGCCACCCGCGCACCGGCCGGTCGCCACACCCTCTGGGCCTACTGCCATGTCCCAGCACACGCAGATGAAGACATGAGCGAGCGCATCGAAGCGCAGATCGAACGCTTCGCTCCCGGTTTCCGGGAACGCATCCTGGCCCGCAATGTGCTGACCGCCATCGATATGCAGGAGTACAACGCCAACTACATCGGCGGCGACATCAACGGCGGCATCCAGGACCTCCGCCAGGTGTTCACCCGGCCGACGCCGCGTCGCACGCCATACATCACCGGAGCCAAAGGCATTTACCTGTGCTCGTCGTCGACGCCCCCCGGCGGTGGGGTGCATGGCATGTGCGGCTACCATGCCGCGCGGCTCGCCTTGCGTGACCTGCGGTAACACCAGCGTTTGCCCTTCGGCAGGCGCGGCCCGCAAGCACCCCCGCCCCGCACGACGCGCCGCCATCAGACACTGCTGCGTTTGCGCGCAGAACTCGCCGGTTAGATATGCCGTTCGATAGCGCGCTGCAAGCGGTCAACCCAGTCGGCATGCTCCGGCTTCATCAGCACGGAACGGACCACAGTAACATCGGGCGTATCCCAAATGATGCTGGGGTCGCGGGCGGCGAGCTGTTGCGGCGATGCCTTCAGCTTTGCAAGGTACACCGGCTCCTGCAGGTCGTGCTCGGCTCCGCGAAAGATCCGCTCACTGAGGGCGCTGATCGCGCTTGCAGTTGGCGGCGCATCGCCATCCGGCACGGCATAGAAGTTGACGATGTCCAGATCCGGCTGGGTCACCAACCGAAAGCGCGGGTGCGCTTGCAGGCGGGCTGCCCATTCAACCGCAGCAGCACGACAGCGCGCCAGGATCGGGCCGAAGCCTCGCTCCGGTTCCAGCGGGAACGCCTGCAAGGTCGCCCAAAACGCCGCTGCTGCCGCCCCGGCGCGCGAGCATTCCAGGCTGATCTCGCCCAAGTGCAGCTCCGCCGAGGTGAAGTAGGTATACGGCGAGTTGTGCGCGTAGAACCGACCAACCGCCGGGTCACGAAAGAGGACCGCACCACAACCATACGGCTGCAGCCCGTGCTTGTGTGGGTCGACGACGACGCTGTCGGCTTCGGCAATCGCCAGGAATGGTTCTGGGTCAACCGGTGGCGACGCCTGGTGTGCCAAGAGCGTGAAGAAGCCCCCGTAGGCGGCGTCGACGTGGACCCGGGCGCCAGCCTCCCGCGCCAGCGGGATGATCTCGTGCAGGGGGTCGACCATACCCAGGCCAGTGGTGCCGGCCGTGCCGACAACGGTCCCGATGTTTTCCCGCGCCAGGAGGCTGCGCAGCGCATCGACATCCATGCGCCCGTCCGCATCGCACGGCGCCACGACGAATGGCACGCCGAGTAACGCGCACATGCGCGCGTGGGTGTAGTGCGCCTGCTCCCCGGCAACAATAGCCGTGCCCGGACGGCTCTCACGGGCAACCCACAGCGCCTCCAGGTTCGCGATGGTGCCGCTACTGGTGAGGTGACCCAGGTGTGTTGCCGGGAAGCCGAACATCTGCGCCAGCAGCGGGACAACCGCGCGCTCAAGGTGCGATGTGGCGATCCCACCATCCAGGGCGTGGTTGTTTGGGTTGATCTGCATCGCTGCGAAATAGGCCAGCATCGCCACTGGGTGGGGCGGCTTGAGCATCTGGCCGGCGTAACGCGGGTGGTGATAGGGGTAGTTCTCACGCAGGCGGCTAGTGAGCTGGTCGAGTACGGCAGCGGTCCTCTCCGGCGAGATCTCGAGGGTTGGGTCGGTTCGGAATGGCTCCCACTGCGCCTGCCAATCCGCAATGGCAGCCAGGGCGACCTCCAGTTGCTGAAGTAACGCGTGGCGGTCCATACCGTCCCTCTCCTCCCACCTAACCCATGCTCCAAAGCATGCTACACGCCAGCGCGACACAGTAGGATGAACGCCGGAGCGAAAGGACGTATATGGTCGCCGATCCGTTGGCTGTGTTGCTGGAGCGTGCGAGCGGCGCATTGGGCAGCGCCGAACGCACGCTGTTGGCGATGCGCTGTGGCTATCACGTCGATATCATGGCTGTTGCGCTGGCTGGAACACTCAGTGGTCGCATCATCGAACAGTACACCCTCCTCCGCAGTGCGCACCGGCAGCCCGATGGACCCGACCCGGATGTCGCAACCCTTGTCGCCACGTTGCAGCACGCGACCCAGCCGTTCGTGCGCAGTGCCCCAGAGATTGCCGCCCAGGCCACGCAGATTGAGCGAGAGGTATTGACGGCGCTGCTCGACGAATGGGTCGGAGCAGCCGGCGTCGATACGGTGTCGGCGCTTGACGACACATCGTTTTCGACCGAGCTCCAGCGCCGCATTCTCAGCCCCTCCAGCGCGGTCGTGCGGGTCCACCCGACGATACTCTCCTGGCTGGACAGGGTTTCCGGCGAGGCCATCGCAACTGCGGGTATCGCTGCGCGTAGTCTCGACGACCTAGAGCACCTGCTTGGCCTGCGTCCATCCGACGCAGCCGACTATGCGCGCTTATTGGCGAGCACTGCACCCATCCCGCCGCGACGCACGCAGGCACTCTTCCGAGATGGGTTAGCAGAGATCCCGACAAACCGGGCCGCCTGGGCGCTGGTCGCCGCAATCCACGATGCCATTCTCGGCCGTAACTGGAACACGCCCGACGACCGGCAGGTTCCTGAACATCGCACGGTAGGGCCAGGTGGTCGCGGAGAATTGCGCGTATCACTGCGGAGCAACGGCGACCTTGACACACTCTGGGAGCGTGTATCTCAGCTCGACGACCTCACCTCGGATACCCTCTTAGTCTGCCTCGCGGCCTGGACCGCCGCAGGTGGATCCGCCGATCAACCCGTCTGGGTCTCAGCCGATACCATACTTGATGCGCGAGGTATCAAGCGTATCCGGCGCAGCCATGAACCGAAGAACTGGCAACACGGCCACCGGCGCGAAGACCGGCTGGCCGTCGGACGCGCGCTAGCCCAGCTCGACCAGCTCTGGTTGGA
>QEUZ01000168.1 GCA_003577355.1 Chloroflexota bacterium
CCCGTGGATCTCCTGTTCCCGCTCCAGCACTGCCGGAACACTGTTCAGCACCTCCGGCTCCAGCAGCCCAATCCACGTCTGCACCACGTCGCCAACCGCCACCGTCCGTTCCAGCGCCACCGCCGCGTCCACCTCAACCACCGGCGCGATTGAGATGAGCGCCGGGTTCGCCGCGTGCATCCGTTCACCCAGCACCGGAAACCGGCTGTTGACCGCCCGGTGCAGCGCACTGTGCAACGCTTCTTCCGGCAGGTGCTTGAACGTCGTCGCGTCCAGCGCCCGCATCTCAACCAGCAACCGTCCCAGCTCCGGCGCGCGCATCGCCACCACCCCCTTCTCGTTCTCCTTACTGGACGCCCATGTACACCGTCAGCAGGAGCACCGCCACCACCGTCGCCGAGACAAACGCAGCCAACGCCCATGCGTCGCTCACCCTGGCCAGCACGGTCTCCAGCCGGTTCTCCAGCACGCCCCCCGACCGGGCAACCGTCGCTCGCCGGCGCCCCACAGCACACTCCGGGCAGCGCGTCAGATGCCCGGAGTACCAGTGACCACGTCTACAGCAGGCCAGCGCACGTTCCGCCTCCTCGAGCGCCGCACGCCACTCCGCTGCGGCTGGCCGGCGCTCGGGGTTGTGGTGCCCATCGACGAAGCAGCGCTGCACGAGCGCCTGAAGGCGCGGGTGCAGGCGCTGGAGCTCGACGCCAGCCGGCGGCGAAGCCGGGCAGGGGGGTCTGGCTTGGTGTGGAAAACAGCCGGACATGACCCGCGTCCCAAGCTCCGGCACATCCCCCGGTGCGCCCCAACGCGCCCGGAACGGATGGCTCCCGCCCATCAGCAGCTGGAACGTCAGCACACCCAGGCTGTAGGTATCCTCGCAGGCGGAACGCGCCCCGCTGCCGGTGCCCGCCCGCAGCCGTTCCGGCGCGCTGTACTCGAGCCGGCCCACCGGGCATGGGTACACCAGCCGGCGACCATTGCGCACCTCGCACACCTGAAACGAGTCGGTGTCGACCAGCGTCACCTCGGCGGTGCGCCCAACCAGCACGTTGCGCTCGTTGACATCCCCAATCACATAGCCCGCCGCATGCACAGCCTCCATCACCGCCGCCAGGTTCCGGGCGGTGCGATGCAGGTAGCGCAGGTCGAAGCCGGGAGCAACCTGTGCACGCCGGCGCGGGTTCAGCACATCCAGCAATTCCACTGCATCATCCACCCGCGGCATCACGTAGCCGGCCAACGTCGTGCCATTCACGAACAGCGTCTCCATCGGCCACGCCAGGCCGGGAGCCCGCTTGCCCCCCAGCGGTGGGTGCGCAATCATCCACTGCAGCTTCTGGGGATACGCTGCCCGGTACGCCGGCCGAAAGACCTTCGCAACCACGTCCCTCCGCCCGACGACCTCGTAGATCAGCGCCTCGCCACCGCCCTTGAGTACCCGCCCCAGCACAACCTGCGTCCCGCTGCTGCTCCGTAGCGTCGTCATGCTCGCACCCCTCGTCGCCCGCGATAGACCGCAGACGGACGCACCACCAGCGCCAGCGTCGTATCGTCGTCCGTGCGCCGCCGCACCATCTCAGACGAAAGAAACCCCTCCAGCGCATCGCTCCCCGACCGGCTCGAGCGGCATTCAACTGCGATCGCGAACAGCGGTTCCAGGAACGGCGCGAACGGCGTGCGCTGTGGAAACAGCAACATCTGGCGCAGCAGCCCATCAGTTGCCGCCGCCAGCGCGTCGACCCTACCGTTGTACGACCGCACCCGCAGCTGCTCCAGCGCCCGGCTCCCGCTGATGAACGTGACCTCGTTGGCATACTCACCCCGCTCCGGAGCGGCAAGCAGATGGAGCGCGCCATCGGCCCGCACCACCACTACCCCATCGCCGATCTGGCCCACCACACACCTGCGCCTGGTAACGACAGCGCAGGTCAACGTCGTCGCGAACGCCCGTGGCGACACCCCTTCGGAGGCTGCCAGCGCCAACACCTGCTCCCGCGCGAAGGCGAACGCCTCGCACAGCAACCCTTCCCAGTCCCGCTCCGTCCCGCCGTCCGTTCCGCTCACCGCGGCGACGAGTGCCAGGACGACGGCATCGACCGCCGTTTGCGCGCCCTCGGCAGAGCGTGGGGCCGACCCCGCACCATCAGCCACCGCCACGATCACCGAACCATCCGGCAGCAGTTCATGCCGCTGCCGGTCCTGACACCCTTCACCCTGCGCGACGTGGCGCGTCCCCGTGCTCGATGCAGCCACGACATGCCACCCACGCCGCGCCAGCGGCCGGTGCACCACCCGGTGCGCGTAGCGAGCGTGGCGCTGCACACCGGCTGAACTGCGACGCGTCACACATCGCTGTGGCAGACGCGTCTTCCGCCAGCCCATAAAACGCAACAACCGTCGCTTCGGTCGGCTCCCGTTCGCTGGCAACCTCACGCAGCACCTTCTTCCCGTAATGCAAGAGCCCGGACGGGGAACCCCGCCCGGGCCATCAACACCCCTAGCTGGTGCTGAGCACCGCCCAGGGGCCGAGCTGGGCCATCCCCACCTGGTCCCCAGGTGAGGAGTTGGCGAGCAGTTCGATGCTCTTGGAGAGCCAGACGAACAGCTCCCGAAACGCCAGCCCGCGCAGCATCACCGGCGGTCGCTTCGCCGAGAAAGCGCCCAGCCGCGTCAGGTCCGCGCCCTGCACCCCGATCGGGAAGATCGAGACGCCCTTGCGCATCTCTTCGTCGCGCGCCGCCTGCGCCGCCGCCTGCCAGCCCGAGTCCGTCGGGTAGCCGTCCGAGATCAGGAACAGCCAGGGGCGGTAGTAGTCAAGCGCCGCCTGCTTGTACTGTTCCTTGCGCTCCCGCAGCAGGCCCAGCGCCGTGTGCACCGCCGCACCCATCGGGGTGTCCCCAGTCGCGGCGAGCGTCGGCAGCGCAAGCTCCGTCGGCGGCGCGAACGCGCGCGCGGCGTCCGGCGAGGAGAGCGGCGCACCTCCACGCGGGTCGCGCACCAGCACGTCTCCGCCGAACGACACCAGCGAGATCTCCGCCCGCAGCGCGCTGAGTGGGTCCTCGCACAGCGCTGGCGCAAGCGTCGCGATGCCCTGGTTGAGCTCGTCGATCGGCTCACCGGTCATCGAGCTCGAGACGTCCACCACCAGCGCGACAGCGCAGCGTGGCTCGGGGTTGCCCTCCGGGAATGCAACCCGGTCGAAGCGGGGGTGGGTCATGCGACACCTCCTTCAGCAACACCCAGCCGGTCGCAGTCGGCTGGGTGGTTATCCTGCACCCCCAATCGGGGCACATAGGGTCAGACGGGGGAAATGGGAAAACGGCTGGGGCCGGGTCAAACCCCCGGCCCCAGCGCCTCAGATCAGCCAGCGGCGACCAGCACCTTCGCCTCCGCGGAGGCGAAGGTCGCCTGCTCAGTGCTGCTGAGCGGGAGTTCCAGTCCACCCCGGCGCAGCAACAACTGCGCCAGCCGCGCGCGATGCCCGAAGCTCGTCAGGACACCCGCCGCCAGGAAGCACCGCTCCACCTCCGGCACGCCGACGAACGAACGCTCACGCTCCACCCGCACCTGAAAGGCGCCCGGCTGGAAGCGCAGCTCCAGCATGCCGTCTTCATTGAAGACATCCGTGCGGATGTGCTCGACATACGGCCAGCGCTCCGAAGCGAACCAGCCGAGCGTGCCGGTCAGCTCGAGCCGCTCACCGTCAAACGCGACGTGCACGAACAGCGGCCGGTCGATCCAGTTGCAGCGCTCAACCAGCGTCGCAACACCCGGCACGCGGCACGCCGCCGTGCGCCGCCAGCTGGACCGGTACGGTTCGTCCAACCGCTTCGCGTTGCGGATCGTGCCGCTGAAACCGAGGGTCGTGCCAATGGGACACTGCGCGGCAACAAGCAACCGCTCGAGGGGGGTGGGCATCGTCGCTCTCCTTATCTCAGCCGCATATCGGCCTGCCGGCCTCGCATGAGGCTGGCGTAAGAAGAGACGAGCTATTTGGGAACAGAAACGAGGGAGTCAACCACAGCTGCCGCTACGCGGCGTCAGCCTCCATGACCAACGCCACGCGCCGCAGGCTCTCCGCCACACCGGAACCACTCGAGAGCACCGCCCCCACCCCCGCGCGCGTCAGCACATCGACACCGCGCGCCTGCGGAGAACCAGCATAAAGGCATGCGCTCACCACGACGACATCCACCCTCGCGCCGCTCTCACGCCAGGGGTCACGTTCCATATACGCCAGCATCGCCTCAGCATCCAGCTGCCCATCGCGGAAGGCGACATACAGTTCAGGGTAACGCTGCACCCCAACCACCGTGCTCTCGGTCAGCACACCCACCGCAGCAATCACCCCAGCGTGGACGATCGCATCAACGCTCTGATGCGCAATCAGCCTCTCCCCGCGCCTGTACCCCGGTTCCCTCCACACCCCCAGCGCCCGAACCTCCACAGGCGGCCCCACACCCCCAGCGAGCGCATCCCACACCCCGTCCAGCACAACCGCATACTGCTCATCCGTCACCCGCTCGGCGCGCAGAATGTACACCGCCTGGTTCGTCATCGTTTCCCGCGCCTCCACGTACACCAAGTCCTCGACAGCGCCAGAATCAGCAGTTACGCGGGAAATCGGAAACCCTCGTCTGCCGGCGCCCCACTAAATTTCGTGGGCAGTCGCTGGCAGGGGATTGATCGTGAAGTCGTCGTGTACCCCGACCTTCGAGATCACAAAGCGACCATCACATAACCAGTAATGCAACCGCTCGGCAGGTCGCGCTCGTCGCACCCACTTGCGCCATGCCCGCCATGTCCTGTTCGACGCATCCGCCGCCGCCGGCCACGCACCATTCCGCATGAGATGGTGGTTGTCGTGCGTTTCTGGGAATCCAGCAGGGCTACATAGCACCTCTGCGATCGCCTGGTAGATCATCGACAGCAGGCCGGAGTCGGAATGAAACCGCGCACGCTCGATCGAATCAACGAAGCCGGGATCGATCATGTATGGCGCCGGCAACGCGGCCGCTGCAATGCGCCCAGCAGCAATCTGCCGGTCCCTCGCCCACCCGATAGCCAGCACCGGATCCCTCCAGACATCTTGAATCTCCAGGAGGTTCCAAAGATCATCGGGGCTGGAGACGAGCGGGATCGCGGTATCGATATCCATGTACCCATGCTCCACAGTGTCCAGGTAGGCCGTTGTCGCAACGTCCCGATACCCGGCCAGTGGGGCCGTCAGGAACACGATGTCGTCATCCGTCATCTGCACGCGCGCGGCATACGCAACATGCACCAGCGTTTCCGCCAGCGAGTCAGCGATCTTGTCAGAACCACCGCACAGCAACCGGAGGCGGTTCAGCACATCAGGATCAATGGCATCGACCAGAAATGCCGTGATGCTGCCCTTCGTCCCAAGTCGATCTTCAAGCCATGGTTCATTGGTGAGGATCCGATTACACAGCGTAAAGGTAGTTCGAGCATCGAGTTCATGTACGCCGACCGCATGCAGCAGCGCGTGGATACTGTCAGTCCGCGGGCAACGCCCAGTCTCGTGCAACGCCGCAACGCAACGTTCCGAGGCGACCACCGAGTGCCCATCGATCTTAACAACATTCTGCCAGTCGATCAGGCGCCCCACGAACTCCAGCGCGGCGTCCGCCCCGTCAGCGACATCAGGCAGCACGAGCATGATCGGATCAGCTACGATCAGCACTGTCGCCCTCCCGCCGTCGCGCATCACGCCGCGCCCGCAACCGCTCGTTCGCCTCGCGCTGCGCACCTTCCCCGCTCGCCTCTCGCCGCTTGGCCAGCGCCGCCGACAGCAGCGCGTTCGCCTCGCTCTCCGCTTCATCGAAGAAGCCGGTCGGCCACTCCAGGATCGCCCCATATTCGTTCGGCTGCACCAGGCGGTACACCGACACGCCCGCCGGCCGCGTCGCGAAGTAGATCCGCGTGTCCGACCGCAGGCGCCCGCTGCCATCCTCGGCGATCCGCCTGCGCAGCCGGTTGATGATGTGCTCGCTGTGCGTCTCAATAATGCACTGCTTGCCGCAGGCAACAACCCCAGCGAAGAAATCCGCCAGCCCGGACTGCACCCGCGGGTGCAGGTGTACCTCCGGTTGCTCGAAGATCAGGATCGACCCCCGCGGCGCCAGCAGCGGCATCACCAGCACCGGCAGCACCTGACTCACCCCAACCCCCACGCTCGTCAGGTCAAGGTCGCGGCCGATCGCCGCGTCGTGCACGCTCAGCCGGTAGCCGACCTTCAACGTCTCCTCTGTCGCGAAATCGGTCGCCATCCCCAGGTGCGCCAACCAGCGCCGCACCCCCTCAGCCAGCGTGCCGTGGCTCACCACCATCGCGCCACCATCGGACGGCAGCGGAGGGATCTCGATCATCCGGTCCCCAAACAGCTGCAGCATCGCCGCCGTGTACTCCCCCTTCAGCCCCACGTCACGCCGGTTCGGCACATCAGGCATGGCGTACACTGGCCGCGGGTCGTCGCGCAACGGGCCGAGGTAATGCACCCGCCGGCCAAGCTCCTCACGAATCTGCCCAAGCACCGCGTTGTAGGCAGCCGGGAATGGCCGGACCTCCACCGCCATCTCGCCCTCGGAGCGCGAACCTGTCTGCGCCAACCGCTGCAGTTCCGGGATCGCCCCGCTCAGGCGCCGGATCAGGTCATCCATGATGCCGCGCTGCCGTCGGGCCAGCGGCTCGAGATCCGCGCGCAGATCGCCCAAGGTCAAGTTCTTCGACCTGCCAATCGAGTAGGCGATATCCCGATACTCCTGCGGATAGTTCGGCGGAATCCGCAATTCCGCGAAGGCCACAAGGGCCACGTCACCAACCGGCTGGTTCCAGCTAAGATGCGCCGGCAGCCGCCCGCCCCTATCCCTGAGCGTCTCCACGACACTGATGACCGCCTGGATCTGCCGGGTCGCCTCATGCACCCGCGGGTTCGAGCGCACCAACAGCCGCCCCGGGATGACGTTCTGCAGCGACGCCGCCAACACCTCTTCGCGCAATCCGCTATCGACGAGTTCGGTCCTGTCGTCACTCCTGATCGTGTAGTTGAACAGCCCCTGCCGGATGTGCTCGGCAGCGACGCGCGACCCCATCTGCTCCAGCGCCGCCAGCCCCACTGGCGGAGTCGTCCGGCGCAGAAGCTCCAGGCTCAGTACCGCGTCGTCGCGGGTCCGCGCCCGCAGACTGCAAGAACGCACCACCGCGCTGGGCCGCGCTCCATTACCCCCCTCTGCCGCCCGCGTAACATCGATCTGCGCGCTCAGCTCAATGGCGGGATACTCCGGTGTCGTAAACGCAAACTCCACCGTGATCTCCGGCACTCCGGCGCCCGCGTGGAGGATGTCATCGAAAGAACCAGCCCGCACCAGCCGGCCGTTCAGCAGCAGCGACTCCTCCCACGCCGACGAACCCAGCGACTGCGAGACCACCAGCAGCGACTTGATGATCGTGCTCTTCCCCGAGCTATTCGCGCCGCACACGATCGTCAACGCTCCGAGTTCCAGCGTCGTCGTGTCCCCCACCGAGCCGAAGTTTCCCAACGTCCACGCAGTCAGCATGCGCGTCACTTCCTCCACGACAGCACGTCGCCAGCCCCGACTGGATCACGGCACATCAAGCATCTCGTGCGTTGGCGAACGATCATAGCGCAACCAGACAAAATCCGCCCCGCGCGCCATCCGTTCCCCGGGCGAACGCACCCAGACGCAGCAAACCTCCTGCGGCGCAACCCACATGGGCGGCGAACGAGTCAGCACACCCCCACGCGCCGGCAAGCAGAACGAGCCGGTTCCAGCCACATTGGCGGCCCTCACGGCAACTGAAGCATGCCGCGCGCCTTTCCCAGGTTTCGGCGGCTCGTCGGGCCTTCCTCCCCAACCGGGGCACGTTTGTCCCGCGGCGCTGGCATGGGCGGGCGGCTCACCCGCCCATGCCTCCCCTGCCACTTGGGCCTCCGGCGCCAAACCAGAGAACCCAGGCAGCCTCCAGGCCTAGACGACCTCGTCGAAACCGACCTCGTCGTCATCCTCGACCACGTCCGGCTCATCATCCGTGTCGTCCGAGCGCCCCTGCGAGAGCGCCGCCACCGCTTCCTCAGCAGTCACCCCAGCCCAGATGACCTGCCCAAACGCCGGGAAGTAGTCGTCGCAGGCGTGCGCAGCCGCCAGCGCGTATCCCATGTGGTCGCTGGTCAACTCCCCCGGCGCGATGATCGCCAGCTCGAACGCCAGCACCCGGAACGTCGGGTGTACCCAAAAGTTCCCCCAGCGCAGCCGCGAGGCGTTCAGCAGGTTCGCCAGCTCAATCGCCTCGCGCATCCGCGATGCCGGGATGCGCGCGAGCTCCGGCGCAACAACCGAGACCAGCGGGCCATCCGCCTCCAGGAACAAGGTGTAATCCGTGTTACGCCCGGCGAAGCCGGTCTGCACCCGCCCATCGTCGCGACGGGTGAAACGCAGCCCGAGTGCGTCCATCGTGGCGCAAATGTCGTCGGAGGTCGCCATGGGTCACGCTCCCTTCGTAATCACTAGCCAACGCGCGCATCGCCCGTTCGCGATCACACGCTCCGCACCAGCTCAGCCACCGCCTCAGCATCAATCACTCCGTGGCGCAGCCGGGCCGGCACGCTCTCCCTGCGCTGCACCCAGTAGCGCGCGAAGCGCAACCGCTGCAGGTCGATCCCCAGCGCAACCGCCGTCGCTTCCGCAAGCGCCTCTTCCAGCTGTGGCCGCCCGACGCACCCTCGGCCACCCTCGGCCGCGAGTTCCCACGCGCGCTCAAGCACGCGCCGCAGCTCCAGGTCCGTCCGCACCCGCACCGGCCCCTCATCCGCGCGCTCGTCCCCCTCCAGCGCCTCACGCAGGTGCCCGAGCGTCACCAGGCCGGACTGGGCAAGTCGCGCCGCATGGCGCACAATGCGCTGTGCGTTAGCGTCGAGTCGGGGCAAAGCCTGCGAATGGTCGCCGCAGCTTCGGCTGAACGTCTCCATCGGTCCCTCCCCTCAGATGTCGCCCCGTCCATCGGAGCGCCTCTCGGAAGAGAAATTTGCCGTGTGGATCGCGAAATCATCTCCCGAGCACCGCATCCGTACACAGAAAACGGGCAGATTCTCGGAACCTCAGAAGACTGCATACGTACGCGCCTGGCTTGCTGGACGCCGGGTCGTTTCCTGCAGTTTTTGCCGTTTCAGGCCGGTCGAAGCGTCCGGTTCTCGGAACAGAGCCTCCTACCCGCGAAACCCTCGGGCTGTGTCAACGTCGCTGTGAACCGTTTCAACTGCCCGCCATCGCATCATTGGCACGGCGTACTTGGGCAGTTCAAACATGTTTGGGTATCCGTCAGCTCGGTTCTCCGCGATCGACCAGCGACGTTGACACAGCCGTGCGCGTGTGGTGGTGAACCATTGAACGGATGATTGGTATCCCTCTATCATGCTATCTCGCGCCTGTGGTGGGAATGATTTGAGCTCTGCAGACGTGAATTGCTCATCAGCGCAGCAACACATACTAAGATGTCAACGTGTGCACACGCTCGCGATGCAGTGAGGCTTCGACCTTGGCGGTGATCTTCACACCGGATACCCCGCTCGGCCAGGAGGTCCAACGTTTACTCCTGGAGGCAGATGCTGGGATGACGGTGCTCGAGATTCGGCGGGCGTTGCGCCTCAAAGGGAAGGCGATCGAGGAACGCAACCTGCGCGAGTTGCTCGGGCATGTGAGTGTGTTTACCTCGCTAGCAGGAGACCGGTTCTGCCTGCGGGGGAGTGTGCGAAGTTTGGACCACACCAGCACATCCCGGGATGTCCGAGCTTCGGGCGAAGTCCCAACGATCGTCAACTTGGTGACTGCAACCGAGGAGTACGTCGTCGTTGACTTGGAAACGACCGGCCTTGATCCAGAGGCCGACCGTGTCATTCAGCTTGTCGCGGTGCGGTACACCGATGGCAAACCGCATGCTGTGCTGGAACGGTATCTCAATCCAGCACCAGCCGTGATCTCGCAATCGATCCGGCAGAAGCTGGGATTGGAGCAGCGCCCCGATCTGCTCGATGAGATCGAGCAAGCGTCGTCGCTAACGGACTGCGCGGATGCTGTGCGCGCGTTTCTTGGTGACAGGCCCATCGTCGCACACAATGGCCGGTTCGATCTACAGTTTCTGAAAGCTGGGCTGGGAGAGCTTTCGAACCCGCTGGTTGACACGCTGGAGCTGGCGCTGTTGATGGCGCCGGGGCTCGGGAACTATCAGCTTGCATCGGTCGCGGAGCATTTCGGCGTCACGCCTGAAGATGCTCGCGAGATCTGGCATGCGGTACAGGAGGATAGCGGCGCAGAGATCGATGTTGGATGGCTGCACAATGCCATCACCGATGCCTGCTTGACGGCTGCGACGTACCGAAGGTTGCTGGACGCGTGGACGCATGATGGCCGACCTTCAGGCGCGGTGATCCGCAAGTTGCTGCCGGAACTGTGCGGGGATACCTGGACAGGTGAGCCGGTAATGATCGAGTCCGCGCTGGGTACAGCAGTTGGGCCGGTTCCACCTGGGCCAGCGCACCCGCCAGTTTTGTTACCGCCGCTCACACAGACCGATGTTATGGATATGCTCGACCGCTACCGGGTACTGCGCGGGTTTGAGTCGCGAGCTGGGCAACAAGAAATGCTGGGGTACGTTTGGAGGGCGTTGCAGGACGATCGGTACGCAATGATCGAGGCCCCGACCGGCACTGGTAAGACGGTGGCGTATCTCCTTCCGGCGCTGGCGCATGCTGCTTCCACTGGTGGCAGGGTGGTGATTTCGACGCCGTTACGGAACCTGCAGGACCAGGTGCTCGATGAACTCGATGCGTTACGTAGCAGCTCCGGTGTTGCGTTCCAGTGCCAGGTGCTAAAGGGGGCGGCGAACTATGTTTGCCTTGATCGGCTGGCACGGTACATAGCCGAGCTTGGTCCGAACGCGCCGACGGAAGAGCGTTTCGTCCTGGCTTACCTGCTTGCGCTCATATGCGAGCGACCTAATGCGACAATCGAGGATCTTAGTCCATGGTGCAGATTCACGTTTCCGATCACAGTGCATGTGACGGGAGCGGTGTCAGCGGCCGTCGACGGTTGCAGTTCGCTACGCTGTCGCGACCTGGGGTGCGCTTTGCCGCGGAGCGCAGAAGGAGCTCGAGGCGCACATGTCGTAGTTGTCAATCATGCGCTCTGGCTCGCTGAGCCGGCGCGCATGCCGGAATTCCAGCACATCATCGTTGATGAGGCGCACGCGCTGGAAGATGCGGCGACGCTGGCGTTCACGCGCGAAGTTTCGCGGGAGACGCTGCTGGACCTGCTAGACAGGTTGTTCGATCGCAGGACGCAGCGCGGAGCGATTGTGCGGGTCCAGGCAGTCGTCCCTACTATTGAGGTACGCGACCTGGCACGTCAGGCGTTTGCGGCGATCGAGCGGCTGCGCGTATTGGTTCCGGATTTTGGGGCGCGATTGGCGGCCTACCTGCGTACGCGCGATGCACGAATTGACG
>QEUZ01000169.1 GCA_003577355.1 Chloroflexota bacterium
GCGTTCAGTGGCCGCAACCCCGGGTCGTTCCTCTCCGCGGAAACGCTGCAGTTTGCCATTGGCGGCGGGGCGCTCTTCGCGGTATTAGCGATATGGGCCATCCGCGTTGCCGGAGACCAAGGGGGCTCGTGGGGCAGTATCTACGCTGTCGGACTCGCGCTGTGGAGTGTGCTCAACCTCGGCTATCTCGTGTGGTACTACTTCGTCAGCGATTACGAGAGGCGTTTGCGCTCGATCCTGGAAGCGCGTTATGGGGCCAATTTCGGTGACGTTCGACACACAGACACTGTCTGAAGCGGGAGTGAGGCTCGACCCACTGCGCATCCTGGCGATCGACGCTGGCGCTGGGACGCAGGACATTCTCGTCTACGAGAGCGACCGGCCAATCGAGAACTGCGTCAAGCTCGTGCTGCCCGCTCAGACACAGGTGATCGCGGGACACATCGCGCGACACACGAGCGCGCGCAGGCCACTCTTCCTCACCGGTTCAGTGATGGGGGGCGGCGCGTCAAGCGCCGCGATTGAGGCCCATCTACGGGCCGGCTTGACGGTCGCAGCCACAGAGGACGCGGCACGCACGATCCATAACGACCTCGAACGGGTAGCGGCGCAGGGTATCCAAATCTGCAGGGAACCCAAACCAGGCGAGGCCATTGTGCGCCTGCGCGACGTGGACCTCGATGCGCTCTCTGTAGCGCTCGGTGCGTTCGGTGTGGAGCTTCCAGCAATCTTCGCCATCGCGGTGCAAGACCATGGCTACCTGCCAGGGGCGGGTGGTCGCGAGTTTCGCTATGAGTTTCTCCAGGGCCTGCTGCGTGACGGTGGCGACCTGCGCGCGATGATCTACCGCAATCCGCCCGAATACATGCTGCGCATGTTGGCGGTTGCCAGGGACTTGCCGGGCGCGCTACTCATGGATACCGGCGCGGCCGCCGTTCTCGGTATCCTGGGTGATCCATTGGTGGCAGAACGGGCCAAGCGTGGGGCGATCCTGGTCAACATCGGCAACATGCACACGTTTGGTGTCGCGTTGCGTGGAACGCGGGTCTACGCGCTGTTCGAGCATCATACTGGGGGGATCACGCCTGCGTTGCTGGACCAACTGGTCAGTAGCCTGCGCGATGGGACCTTGACGCACGAACGAGTAGTCGCACTGGGTGGCCACGGCGCCGCGTTCGACCCCGCATGGCGAGCGGCCGCTCCGTTCGACTTCGTTGCGATTACCGGCCCGAACCGCGAAGTGGCGGCATCGCTAGGCTATCATCGCGGCGTACCGCACGGCGATATGATGCTCGCCGGGTCCTTCGGGCTTGTTGAGGCAGCCATCAGCTGGCTCGCTGACCACGCGTACCGCTTGCCCGTCTCGTCGATTCACCGCGCTTACCCGCTGCCAGGCTGAGTTTCACCACGCAAAGACGTAGTATGGTAACGACGGCCGCTCGAGGTCAGTGGCGTGAAGTATTTTCCCTTCGGACCTCTACTCGGAAGCGACCTGCCGCGTGGCAACGTCACCGCACACCGCGCCTCCGGCGGCCGAGCTACCCGCCGGAGGCGATGCATACGCGCCGGTAGCGCAGCGCTCCGCAGCGTCGAATCGCGCACTCTTGCTGACGATCTGCCTTGCGACCCTCTCCGGCCCGTTGAACTTCACGATGCTCGTCGTCGCGCTCCCGAAGATGGCCGACGACTTCGGGATTAGCGTCACAACCGCGTCTTGGATCCTGATCGTCCCGATGCTGGCGTCGTCCACCCTGCAGTCAGTTGGGGGACGACTTGGTGACCTGTTCGGCTATCGGCGCGTCTTTCTCGCAAGCATCATCGGTTTCATCGCGGTTTCGTTTGGGGCCGTGTTTGCCCCAACGTTCATGTCGCTCGTGGCCATGCGTGTGCTGCAAGTCACGGTTGGGGCGGCGACGCAGCCGAACGGTGGTGCTCTGGTACGCCTGCACCTTCCGGCGGCCACGCGCGCGGCAGCATTCGGCACGATTACCGCGACGATGTCGCTTGCCATGACGCTCGGGCCAATTGTCGGCGGGGTGCTTTCGTCGGCAGTCTCCTGGAGGGCAATCTTTCTCATCAACCTGCCGCTGTCGTTCGCTGCCTTCATCCTCGGGTTCCGCAGCATTCCCCACGATGCACGCGTTCCCGTTCGGACCCGCTCATCGTTCGACCTCATCGGCACGTTGTTGCTCTTCTGTTCGATGCTTTCGCTGGTGCTGCCGATGACGCTGCTGCGCCTCGGCTACATGCCGTTGCGCTGGCTGCCCCCTGCATATCTGGCGCTGTCGGTCGTCATCGTCATCTTTGTCCGCTGGGAGCTGAAGCAACGCGAACCACTGGTTGAGCCACGTCTGTTCCTCAGCCGCACGTATCGAGCCGCCTGCGTGAGCGACATCTTTTCGAACATCTCGCAGTTCCCGATTTCCGTCGTTATCTCAATCTTCGTCCAGTCATATCTGGACCATTCGGCATCGACGGCGGGGTTCGTGATCGCGGTTGGCTCGGTCACGATGATTCTCTTTTCCCCAGTTGGCGGGCGCCTGGCCGACCGCTTCGGCCGGCGTTTACCGGCGATGGCTGGCCGGGTCTTCATGGTTCTTGGCGCGCTGTTACTGCTGCTTTCCAGCAGAGATACTGGCCTGCCGCTCCTCGTCGGGGCGCTTGCGGTCATGTCGATTGGTGGTGGGTTATCCTTTGCTGCCGTCCAGGCTGCCGCGCTTGAATCGGCTCCGCGCCGCTACAGTGGCATGGCGGCAGGTGTCTTCGCCACAACGTCGTTCACAGGTGGCATCGTCGGTTTGACAGCAGCATCGGTGTACTTAGCCGGTGATGAGCTCGTCGCCAGCCAGTTTCAGCTCATCTTCCTCGTGTTTGCCATCACTGCGGCGATCTCAATGGTCTTCGCAGCGCGTCTGGAGCCGTGGCCGGCGCAGCAGGACGAGGATCCGGCTACTTCGTCCGCACCTCAAGCTGCCTGAGGACATCCTCCAGCAAGGAACGCCCGGGTTGGACGGGCTGTGCCACATCGAGAGCAGCCCTGGCACGGGCATGCCAGCGCCGCACCTCATCTTCGGCATCGTGGCGGATGTCGTACTCGTCCATCAAGCGCAGGACATTGGCCTGACCTGCGGCATCGATCTCATCGTCTGCGTATAGGCTGAACAATCGCTCACGGTCATCTGCGTCAGCGCGTTCGAAGAGCAGCACGACCGGATACGTCTTCTTTCGACGCGCAATATCTCCGGCATCCTTGCCCGTCGCGTTTGAGGGACCCCAGATTCCGAGGATATCGTCGTGCAGCTGAAACGCGGTTCCGAGTGCGCGACCAAAATCGCCAAACCGCGTGGCACGGTCGTTTCCGGCTCCAGCGACCTGCGCGCCAGCCCAGGTTGCGTACTGAAAGATGTCCACCGTCTTCCCGGAGATCATGCGCAGATACTCGGTCGTTGTGACATCGAGGCGAGGCTCGAAGCTCAGGTCGAGCACCTGCCCCTCTACGATCCGCAATGTAGTGTGGTGCAGCGCGGTTGAGAGCCGCACGATCACCGAAGGATCGATCTGCTCGTCGGACAACAGGTTGAGCGCGAGGTGCGCCAGAACGAACATCGCGTCGCCAGCATTGATCGCCTGCGCTTCACCCCAGCGCGACCAGACGGTCGGCCGGTGGCGACGCAGCAGGCTTCGATCCTGGATATCGTCGTGGACAAGGGTGAAGTTGTGCAGCAGTTCGATCGCTGCTGCTACAGGGACCGCCTGCTCAAGGGCGCCGCCCGCCGCCAAGCAGGAATAGGCGCACAGTTTTGGGCGCATGCGCTTGCCCATGTCGCCACGTTCCGGCCGCAGGTCAGCATCCAGGAACCCCAAGTGATAGCGCAGCACATCATAGAGCGGTAATGTGTCATCGCCGAGGGGCAGCGCATCGGCTTCCGCAAGCGCAAAGACTGCGGCGATGCTGTCGTCAAGCAGAGTATCTAGGCGCGCTATCGTCTGTTCAGTTTTCGCAGTCACCGCTGGGGGAGCCTCCTCAACGCATATCGGCGCAGTCTGATTTGCATCAGCCGCGCCGATCGAACATACTATAGCATGGTCGGTTCAGGCGTTCGTCGGCGCCGGCCCCTCGTGTCTTACAGCGATACATTCGGTGCGACAGACGAGTACACGCCTGGACGGATCACCCGCGTACAGTACGCGGGAATTGTGTGTTCCGCACACTGCGGGCGGGCGAGGAGAAAGAGTCGCCGATGTTCTACTTTGATCCGCTCTACTTTGTCTTCATGATCCCTGCGCTGATCTTGATGTTCTATGCGCAGCACAAAGTAGGCAGTACGTTTAAGAAGTATTCCCAGGTGCCGAACCAGCACCGTATGACCGGCGCCGAAGTCGCCAGGCGCATACTGCAGGCCAATGGGCTGACCGATGTCCAGGTGGAGCCGATTCGAGGTGAGCTGACCGACCACTACGACCCGCGGGACCGCACCCTGCGCCTGTCCGAGCCGGTCTACAACGCGCGTTCGGTGGCCGCCATGGGGGTATCTGCGCATGAAGTTGGTCACGCGCTCCAGCATGCTCAGGGTTACGCGCCGCTGCAACTGCGCAGCGCGCTCGTGCCGGTAGCGAGCTTTGGTTCCAACTTCGGGTGGATTGTCCTGATGGCCGGCGTCGTCGTTGGGGTAACCCAGTTGGCCTGGGCGGGGATCGCGATGTTTGCCGCGGCAACGTTGTTTGCTCTGGTGACGCTGCCGGTCGAGTTCAACGCATCCTCACGCGCGATGGCGCAACTGACCAGCCTGGGGATCGTTGACCGCACCGAGTACGACCAGGGGCGCCAGGTGTTGAATGCGGCCGCACTCACCTACATCGCCGGATTCGTCGCATCGCTACTGCAGCTCCTGTACTGGATCATGGTCATTACCGGCATGAGCCGGCGCGACTAACCAGCGCCTGTTGGGATGACAACGCCCCGGAGGGCAACTTCCGGGGCGTTGTCGTACCCGTCGCTCGTCCCTACTTGGGCGGCGCAGGCCAGTTGCCGTACCAGTCGAATGGCGTCGGGTTCAGGTTCACGACCACGTTCTTCACCTGTGTGTACAGATCCATCGCGTGGCGCGAAAGCTCGCGGCCAACTCCGGACTGCTTGTACCCACCAAACGGCGCTTCCGGCGGGTTTACCGTCGGGAAGTTGATCGAAACGTTACCTGCCCGGATCGCCGCAGCGGTGCGGTGTGCCCGCTTGACGTCGTTTGTCCAGATGGTCGCCGCAAGACCAAAGATCGTGTTGTTCGCCATCGCGACTACTTCGGAATCGTCTTTGAACGGGATCACTGCCAGCACCGGCCCAAAGACCTCTTCCTGCGCGATCGTCATGTCGTTCCGCACGTGGTCGAATACCGTCGGCATGAGGTAGTTCCCGTCATCAAACGGGTCATCAGTCACCTTACGACCACCGTGCGCCAGGTCCGCCCCGCCCTCGCGCGCGCGCTGTACGTAGGAAAGCACGCGGTCGCACTGCGTTCGGGAAATCACCGGTCCCATCTGGGTTTCCCAGTCCAGCGGGTCGCCGATACGGATCTTCGCGGTCTTGGCAACGAAATCTGCCATGAAGCGGTCGTGGATCGACTCGTGCAGGAAGAGGCGCGTACGCGCCGTGCAGCGCTGCCCTGCGTTCGTGAACACGGCGAACAGCGAGCCATTGACCGCTTCGTCGATGTCAGCATCTGGGAAGACGATGTTCGGGCTCTTGCCGCCGAGTTCGAGCGATACCTTTTTGATCGTGCCGGCGGCCTGGCGGCTGATTGTGCGCCCTGTTTCCGTCTCACCAGTGAACGCAATTTTGTCGACGTCCGGGTGCTCGCAGAGGACAGCGCCGATCGACGCTCCTGGCCCGGTAAGGACGTTCAACACACCATCGGGTATGCCGGCCTCCTGGCAGATCTGACCAAGCAGCACGGCGGTGATCGGCGTGTTGCTGGCCGGTTTGAGAACGATCGTGTTGCCGGTGGCAAGCGCTGGCCCGAGTTTCCAGGCCGCCATGAGGATCGGGAAGTTCCACGGAATGATCTGCCCACACACGCCAATCGGCTCACGCACCGTGTAATCGAGCAGCGGCGCGTTCATTGGGATCTGCTCGCCCCACACCTGGCCGGTCAAATTGGCGTAATAGTCGAAACAGGCAGCAGCGTTGAGCACATCAGCACGGCTCTCGACGATGATCTTGCCGCAGTTCAACGTTTCGATGCGGGCCAGCTCATCGACTCGCTCGCGCAACAATTCAGCGACCTTGCGCATGCGCTTCGAACGCTCGACTGGCGCCATGCCTGACCAACGCCCGTCGTCGAACGCGCGGCGTGCTGCGGCAACGGCGCGGTTGACATCCTCGGCGCCAGCCTTCGCAACGACGCCAATCGTCCGGTTCGTCGCAGGCGACACGGTCTCAAACGTCTCGCCACTGGCTGCGTCGACCAGCCTGCCATCGATCAGCAGCTGCGTCCTGAGTAACGTCGTCGCAGTCATTACCTGCCGTCCTCCCTGTATCAGCGTGGAGTGCGCACCATTGCTCCAGACTCGTCTGACTGCGCAGTATAGCCGCCACGCTGCAGCGTGCTATGGTTCGCTGCAGCCTGTACAGAGCGAAAGGATTGGCAACATGGCGGGGCGCCTTGAGGGCAGGGTCGCAGTCATCACTGGTGGTGGTTCCGGCATTGGGGCCGCGAGTGCACGCGCTTTCGCCGCTGAAGGCGCCCAGGTTGTTGTCGCGGACATCAACGCTGACGCGGCACACGCGGTTGCAAACGACCTGCACATTGCTGGCTCCGTTGCGATTGCGGTACCCACCGATGTCGCCGAAGCGAACCAAGTGCAACAACTCCTGGCAGTCGCCGCCGAGCGCTTCGGCCGCTTAGACGTGCTCTTCGCCAACGCCGGTATCGGTTTACACGGCACTGTGGTGGAGCTACCCCTGGAACACTTCGACCGGCTGATCGCCGTGAACTTGCGCGGGCCATTCCTGTGTGCCAAGTACGGGGTGCCGCTGCTCGCGCAATCAGGCGGTGGCTCGATCATCTTCACCGCATCGGAGCTCGCCCTGGTTGGCTCGCCAGAAAATCCCGTCTATTGCGCGACAAAGGCCGGGCTGATCGGCATGGCGCGCGCAATGGCGTTGGACCATGCAGCGCAGGGCATTCGGGTCAACTGCATTTGCCCTGGCGCCGTCTATACCCCGATGCTTGCGGCGTCGTTCGCCGTCGCGCCCGACCCCGCTGAAGACGAAGCGGATATCATCCGGCGCATGCCGCTTGGTCGTATCGGAACAGCCGAAGAAATCGCCAAGGCTGCCCTCTTCCTGGCCAGCGACGACTCGGCGTTCATGACTGGCACTGCGCTGGTTGTGGATGGCGGCTGGACTGCTCGCTGAACCACAAATCGATATACTCCTGTGTTCCGAGGCGTGCGCGCCTCATCGCTACCCGCTAGCACATTGGGCAGGGCACAGATGCAAGAACGAATACCAATCACCGCTGAGGGTCTCGCCGCTTTACAGGCCGAGTACGAGGAACTGGTCAACGTTCGCCGGCCAGAGATCATCCGTATCGTTGCCCAGGCACGTGAGGAAGGGGACCTACGGGAAAACGCAGGGTATCACGCAGCCAAGAACGACCAGGGTTTTATCGAAGGGCGGATCCGCGAAATCGAAGGCATGCTGAAGCGGGTCGAGCTCATCGACAGCGCACCTGCTCACGGCCCCGCCGAAGTGCGTCTCGGCTCGACCGTCACAATCGAGATTGATGGCGACAAGGAGACCTACACCATCGTCGGGGCAGTGGAAGCGAAGCCCGCTCTAGGGCGCATCTCCAACGTGTCCCCGGTCGGAAAGGCACTGCTCGGCGCGCGCGTTGGCGACAACGTCCATATTCAGACTCCGGCCAGCCTGCTACAGGCACGCGTGATCGCCATTGAATAGCGCGGGAACCGATCAGGTCGTGCTGGAGCGCATCCAGGCGTTCGCACTCGCGCGAGCAGCCGAGGCAGACCCAGCCCACGATGAGCTCCATCTCAGGCGCGTCGTGGCCAATGCGCGGGGAATCATGGGGAACCTGCCTGCCTCCGCCAGCGTCGACCGGTTCGTTGTTGAAGCGGCTTGCTGGCTCCACGACTGCGTGTATCTCCCCAAAGGGCAGGGTGTCGCCGGCGAAGCGGCCCAGCGTTCGGCCGGCCACGCCGCTGCCTACCTGGAAGAGCTCGGCGTGGACACACACCTTGTTCGCGCGGTGCATGACGCGGTACTCACGCATTCATTCTCCGGAGGGTTGAAGCCCGCCACAATCGAGGCCGCGATCGTGCAAGATGCCGACCGCCTGGATGCGCTCGGAGCCATCGGAATTGCCCGCCTATGGGTTACCATGGTCAGCATGGGCGGCGCCATGTATCACCGCGACGACCCTGCCGGCTCGTCGCGCGACCTGGATGACCGCAGCTGGGCGCTGGATCATATTGAGCGTAAGCTCTTCCGGTTGCCAACCTTGATGAACACCGAAGCTGGCCGCGCCGAAGCAGAGCGCCGTGCCGCCTTTCTGCGCGCATATCTGGACAAGTTCCTGCGCGAGATCGGCGCACGACAGGAGGACTGATGCCCTCATTGTTGGAAGAGGCAATCGCCGCAGGGACCCTCAACGCGGAAATCATCATGCCCGGTAAGCCAACGCCGACTGTCCCGGCTGCTGCCGAAGCGCTGGGCGTGCCTGAGGAACAGATACTGAAGTCGTTGTTGTTCCTCGATCCTCAGGGGCATGCGGTACTGGCGATCGCGACGGGGTCGAGCAAGGTTGACCGCGTCAAGCTGGCGCAAGTAGCCGGAGTTGAGCGGCTCAAGCTGGCTCCGCCGGACGAGGTGTTCCGGCGCACCGGCTATCCTGTCGGTGGCGCAGCGCCCGTCTGCCACACGACCCCGCTGCACGTCATCGTCGACGAGCGACTCCTTCAGCTCGATACTGTCTTCGGTGGCGGCGGCACAGCTGAGACAATGCTCAAGATCACCCCGCGCGAGATTATCTGCATTGGCCAGGACTCGACTACCACAACCACGTCTGCGGCGCGCCGATCGCTGCGATGCTCGCCAGCGCACATGCTCGCGGGGTCCGAGAGTTCGCCATCACTGAGCACATCTTCATGCTCTTTGAGGGGCAGCACCTCTTCCCAAACCAGGAAGAAGATGGCGAACGGAGTGCGCTCAGCGATTATGTCAACGCCATACGTGACCACGGACGCAGCAGCCAGCCGCTCGTTCGCCTCGGGTTGGAAGTCGATTACATCCCGGGAACCGAGGATGCGGTTACTGCGCTGCTTGAGTCGACCGAGTGGGATGTCCTGCTCGGGTCAATCCACGAGATCGACGACATCGACCTGCACATGCACACCCCGCAATCCCGCGAGGAAGGTGAGCGGCTCTGGTGGCGCTACTACGAGCTACACGCTGAAGCGATAGAGTCCAAGTTCCACGGGGTGGCGCTGGAGCTGAACGGGTACGACACCACGCACTTCCCACACCTGGTGGAGCGGCTTGCCGCAGCCTGCGGCCGGACCGGCTGCGTGGTCAGCTTCGGGTCAGATGCACACGCACCCGAGGATGTCGGGCGCGGCCTTGAACGCGCTGCAGCGTTTGCGCACGCAGCGGGTGTACGTTCTGCGCTCACCGTCGAGCGCCGCGATCGGCGCCTTGTGCCACTCTAGCGAGAGAGGTGTGTCATGCCTCGCAACGCCACGGAGAGCCGCCCGGGGGTGGTTCCACAACGAGGCGAATTGTTCCCAACGCTAACCGGAACCGATCGTAGTGGGACCCGGCGCAGCACACGAGACTACTACATGCGGCGCAACCTCGCAGTCGTGGTTGTCCCGCCCGGTAGCGAAGCGCCGGACTGGCCGGCGCGGTTGACCGCCGTCCGCGACCGGGTGCATGCGGAAGCAGGGGAAATCCTGTTGGTCGCTCCACAGACGCTTCCGACCGGCGACCTGCCGGCAATCCTCGACGATGGCGCCCTAGCCGCCAAACTGGGTTTGAGCAACCGGACAACGCCAGCGATCTTCGCTCTCGACCGCTACGGGTTGATCTTCGCCACGAACGCGGCTGGAGACAGCACGCCCGATCTCACGCCAGAGGAGATCCCGAACTGGCTGGAGTTCATTGCCTGCCGCTGCACCTAGCTCTCGCTGCTCAGGGTCGGTCGTCTCCCAGGTACGGGAGAGGTCGCAAGAGTGCGTCGGCGTCGTCACGGTTCCCTGCGAGGTCCCGTTGCGCTTCGATGACGGCGATTACTTCCTTGGCCGCCTCTTCGACCGACTTGTGCGTGATATTCACGATCGGCCAGGGATAACCGGAGCGAACGATCCGCCGCAGATACGCAAGCTCCTCACGAATCTTGTCCAGGTCGGTGTAGTCCCCTGTCGCCGGCTGACCCAGCGCTTCCAGCCGGTTTCGGCGGATTTGCGCCAGGTATTCGGCATCGATGGTCAGTGCAACAATCCGCCGCTGATCAATCTCTCGCAGCTGCGGCGGCGGCGCAATACCAAGGACGATCGGAATGTTGGCAACTTTCATCCCACGCATCGACAGGTAGATCGAGAGCGGCGTCTTGGACGACCGTGAGACGCCGACAAGCACGATATCCGCCTGGTCCAACGTCGCGATGCTCTGACCATCGTCGTGCTGCACTGTGTACTGGATCGATTCAACCCGCTGGTAGTACTCCGGGTCGATCCGGCGCGCGGCGCCGGGTCGCAAAATCGGCCGCATCCCAACCGCTTGGGAAATGTGGCCGATCAACGGCCCGATCAGGTCAAAATGCGGAATGATCCGTTGCCGGCACTCGCGCACCAGGATCTGTCGGATCTCCTGGACGACGATGGTGTGCACGATGATCCCCTGGGTCATCGTCGCGTCGCGGACAACGCTCAACACTTGCTCGCGCGTGCGCACCCCCGGCCTGCGAATAATCGTGAAGGCCACTTCCGGGAACTGCACCATGGCGGCATCCAGTGCCGCCTCGGCAGTTGAGCCGCTGCCATCGGACACAACAAAGAGAGTTGCGTTGCGACCGGGCCTGCCGGGCGGTTCGTACTCAGCCGGAAGATACGTCGACACCTGCCAATGAACCTCCGCTGTCGTCGATCGTGACCAGATTTCAGTGCTCGGCATTAGAACGGATGACGTAGCTACCGGAGCGCTGCTGCAATCGGCGGAAACTGACGTGTACACTACCCTGGTGACGAGCGACAGGTGTTCAGAACACAACCTCAGGCATCTGTGTCTACCAGCGCCATGTTGCATCGCAATGTGGCGCGGCACACTGTCAGCTCGCCACGTCGTGAACCGGACGACACTCCACCGGGCGATACCGTGAATCATACTCGCCGTGTTCGACGATCGTTACCAATCCCAGCCAAGCGCGGAGGCCGAATCGAACCAGATGGCGGCACGATGGCGCTTGACGATCCTTCGGCTCCGCAACTTGATGACAACCACGCGCGCGGCAACGTGGCCGTCTACACACCGCCCCGCCGGGGCGCGATGCGCTTCAGGATCACCCTGGAGTCGATACTCTGGATCTGCTTAGGGGTCCTCGCAACCCTAACCCGCTTTTGGGACCTGGGTTCCCGCGCACAGCACCACGACGAAAGCCTGCACGTGTACTATTCGTGGCTGCTGGCCGTGGGTGCGGGGTATATCCACGATCCGCTCATGCACGGACCGTCGCTGTTCCATACAACCGCACTCGCATACTTTCTCTTCGGCGACAACGATTACAGTTCCCGTGTCTTTCCAGCGGTCTGCGGCGTGCTGCTGGTGCTCATGCCATGGCTCCTGCGTGGGCCAAACCTGCTCGGTCGCTGGGGAGCGCTCACGCTCGGGACGCTGATCCTGTTCTCGCCGACCTTGCTCTACTACACCCGCTTCATTCGCCACGACCCGTATATCCTGGTTGGTACGCTCGGCGTCATCATTGCCTGCCTGCGCTATTTGGAGCGCCCTGCGCCACGCTGGGTCATGATGATCGGCCTCTGCACCGGCTTTCTGTTCGCGACGATGGAAGTCTCGTTCATCGTCGGGTTTGTGATCGTTACCTTCCTCGTTGCGGTCGTCACATGGCAGGTCGCTAAGCCACTGTTCGTCGTCGGGCTAGGCACGTTGGCGGCACTCGCTGGTGTCTGGTTCATCATGCCGAGACTTGGCGCAGCGCCGTTGCCGGCGATCCCCTGGGAACACCCCACCAACCAGAACATTCGCCAATTCACCCTCGACCTGGTGCAACATCCGATCGTGCTGGCGTCGCTCGGAGTGCTGCTGCTGGGGCTGATCGCCGGCCTGGCGGTCATCGACAAAGTGCGAGACCCCGACGCCGACGGCTGGCTAGACGGCGTGCTGGGTAAGGCCCCAGATGGCTCCAGCGCCAACCGCGTCTACCTGCTCCTGAAGGACAAGCGTACCCTGGGCCTTGCCGTCCTTGGTGGGGCGACGATTTACGTCGTGCTCTACACAACCATGTTCACGAACATGCCGGGCTTGGCAAGCGGCACCGTGGGGGCGCTCGGGTACTGGTTAGGGCAGCATGGCGTGCAGCGTGCCGAGCAGCCCTGGTTCTACTACCTGCTCATGTTGCCGCAGTACGAGTTCATCGGGGTCCTGCTGTTCCCTGTTGGTCTCCTGATAACCGTTCGGAAGCTGGTCCCGCACCTGCTCCACGGTGCGGCGATCAGCCGGCGCGACTACCTGCGAGGGTTCGTCGTCTACTGGGCACTGATGCACCTGGCCATCTTCTCCTGGGCAGGCGAGAAGATGCCCTGGCTAACGGTGCACATGACGTTGCCGTTGCTTGTGCTTGCAGCATCAGTCATCGGTGAAGCATTGGAGTGGGTCGAAGCGCGACTGCACGCCGGGATGCTGTCGCGCCAGGCGGCGATCGCCGTTGCCGTGGGGATTCCGCTGCTCACCGGCGCTTGGTTCATGCTCTGGGCGTGGGGCACAGCCGGCCCGTGGGTACAGGGAGAGCGGTTCGTTCAGCGCACCCTGCGCCCTGAGGTTGCCGATAACCCGTGGCTGCTATATCTCCCACTGCTCGGCTTGCTCGCGCTGCTGGCGATCGGATGGCGCAAGCTTGGTGCGGCTGCTCTCGTGCGCGTCGCCGGGATCAGCCTCGTCGCAGTCACCCTGCTCGGGCAGATCCACACCGGGTTCCGCATGTCGTACATCGAAGGCGACACGCCGGTAGACATGCTGATCTATGTCCAGTCCACCCCCGATGTCACCCGCGTCGTCGAGGAGATGGGGATC